>NZ_JACVTV010000006.1:0-88461 GCF_016624625.1 Stenotrophomonas sp. S41
ATGCGTTGTGGTGGTAGCGCCGGGCCGTGCCCGGCGAGCGCAGCGGTAAAAGCCCCTCATTCCCGCGCAAACAACCCGCTGAAAAGAGTGAATTCCGGTTCACCGAAACACTTTCAGCCGCAACCATCCTTGTGCCACAAGCGATTGCGCCGGATGCAGCGGAAACCAAAAAAATATCCGTTGCCAGGGTTGACACTGCCGAATCGCACATGTTTCTCTCGATCACATGTTGCACCACACCACGCCACTGCGAACCCACGTTGAAGCCGCCGACACCGGCGCCGCCTCGCTGCGTTCGATTCTCGTGCTCGTACTTATTACCCAGCCAACAGGTGCGGGACGAGCCAGCGTGTAAGCAACAGACACACCGGAACTCGACAAAAACCCGCACCCGCCCCGGTGCGGGTTTTTTCATTTCAAGACCTGGTTTCAGACGCAACCACCATGAACACCGCCAACTGCAAAACCCGGACCTGCCACACCACGACGCCTCGTGGTGGCTGTGCCCGTGCGATGCGCGGCGCCTCCCCCACCGTTTTCCCCTGACCGGCCGGTACGTCGCTTCGACTGCCGGCCGTCTTTTTCTTCCCGTCTTTTTCTTCCCACCGCAAGGAACCTCCCCCATGAGCACCAACGATCTGCCCCAGACCAAGATCGCCGTCATCGGCTACGGCAGCCAGGGCCGCGCCCACGCACTGAACCTGCGCGAATCCGGTTTCGACGTGGTGGTAGGCCTGCGCCCGGGCGGCCCGACCGAAGCCAAGGCCCAGGCCGACGGCTTCAACGTGGTGGCCCCGGCTGACGCCGTGAAGGACGCCGACCTGGTCGCCGTGCTGACCCCGGACATGGTGCAGAAGAAGCTGTACAACGAGGTGCTGGCGCCGAACATGAAGCAGGGTGCCTGCCTGCTGTTCGCCCACGGCCTGAACGTGCATTACGGCATGATCGAGCCGCGCGCCGACCTGGACGTGGTGCTGGTCGCGCCGAAGGGCCCGGGTGCGCTGGTCCGTCGCGAATACGAAATCGGCCGCGGCGTGCCGTGCATCTGGGCCATCCACCAGGATGTCACCGGCAAGGCCGAACAGCATGCCAAGGCCTATGCGGCCGGCCTGGGCGGCGCACGCGCCAACCTGATCCAGACCACCTTCAAGGAAGAGACCGAAACCGATCTGTTCGGTGAGCAGGCAGTGCTGTGCGGCGGTGCCTCGGCGCTGGTGCAGGCCGGCTTCGAAACGCTGGTGGAAGCCGGTTACCAGCCGGAAATCGCCTACTACGAAGTGCTGCACGAACTGAAGCTGATCGTCGACCTGTTCTACGAAGGCGGCATCTCGCGCATGCTGGAATTCGTCTCCGAGACCGCCCAGTACGGCGACTACGTCAGCGGCCCGCGCGTGATCGACGCCAGCACCAAGGAGCGCATGAAGGAAGTCCTGAAGGACATCCAGGACGGCACCTTCACCAAGAACTGGGTGGCCGAGTACGAAGCGGGCCTGCCGAACTACAAGAAGTACAAGCAGGCCGACCTGGAGCACCCGATCGAGAAGGTGGGCAAGGAACTGCGCGCCAAGATGGTCTGGTTGCAAGGACAGGCCGCGTAACCACGCGGCCACCCCCACCCGCTTTGCAAGGTTCCCCATGAACTCTCCCACACACCGCAGCGCGCCGCCCAACGGTGCGCGCTGGCTGACCCAGGCGCTGGAGGCCGAGGGCGTCCGTACGCTGTTCGGCTATCCCGGCGGCACCATCATGCCGTTCTACGACGCGCTGGTGGATTCGTCGCTGAAGCACATCCTGGTGCGCCACGAGCAGGGTGCGGCGCTGGCGGCCAATGGCTTCGCCCGCGCCAGCGGCCAGGTCGGCGTCTGCGTGGCCACCTCCGGCCCCGGCGCGTCGAACCTGGTCACCGGCATCGCCGATGCGATGCTGGATTCGGTGCCGATGGTCTGCATCACCGGCCAGGTCGCCACGCCGCTGCTGGGTACCGACGCCTTCCAGGAACTGGATGTGTTCGGCCTGACCCTGCCCATCGTCAAGCACAGCTGGCTGGTGCGCAGCGTCGATGACCTGCCGCGCGTGGTCGCCGATGCCTTCCGCATTGCCCGCGAGGGCCGCCCCGGGCCGGTGCTGATCGACCTGCCCAAGGACGTGCAGCTGGCCGATGCCAGCCACCTGCCGGCGCACGTGCCGTCCAGCGTGGAACCGCCGGCCGCGGCCGCCGATGCGGCCATCGCCGAGGCCATCGCCGCACTGGAAGCGGCCGAGAAGCCGGTGATCTACGCCGGTGGTGGCATTGCCCTGGGCGAGGCCGTGCAGGACCTGCGCGACTTCGCCGAGGCCAGCGCCATCCCCACCGTGATGACCCTGCGTGGCCTGGGCGCGCTGCCCCCGCAGCACCCGCAGTCGCTGGGCATGCTGGGCATGCACGGCACCCGCGCCGCGAACATGGCGGTGCAGGAAAGTGATCTGCTGCTGGTGCTGGGTGCGCGCTTCGATGACCGTGCCACCGGCAAGCTGGCCGAGTTCGCTCCGTTCGCCCGCGTGGTCCACATCGACGCCGACGCCTACGAGATCTCCAAGCTGCGCAGCGCCGATGTCGCGGTGCCGGGCAATGTCAGCCATGCCATCCGCGCCCTGCGTGCGGCCTTCCCCTCCCCCCAGGCCCACCAGGACGCATGGCGCAAGCGCTGTGCCCAGCACCGCGACCGCTTCGCCGCCCGCTACGACGCACCGGGCCAGCACATCTACGCCCCGGCGCTGCTGAAGCGGCTGAGCGAAGTGGCGCCGGCCGACACGGTCATCGCCTGCGATGTCGGCCAGCACCAGATGTGGGTGGCCCAGCACTGCCGCTTCAACCACCCGCGCAACCACCTGACCAGTGGCGCGCTGGGCACCATGGGCTTCGGCCTGCCGGCGGCGATGGGCGCGCAGTTCGCCTGCCCCGACCGCACCGTGGTGCTGGTGTCCGGCGATGGCAGCTTCATGATGAACGTGCAGGAGCTGACCACCATCGCGCGTTGCCGCCTGCCGGTGAAGATCGTGCTGCTGGACAACAGTTCGCTGGGCATGGTGCGGCAGTGGCAGGAGCTGTTCTTCTCCGAGCGCTACAGCGAGATCGACCTGTCCGACAACCCGGACTTCGTGGCCCTGGCCAAGGTGTTCGGCATCGCTGCCACCCGCATCGACAACCGCGACGACGTGGAAGGCGGCCTGGCCGCGCTGCTGGCCGAACCGGGCCCCGCCCTGCTGCACGTGGCCATCGATGCACGCGCCAACGTGTGGCCGCTGGTGCCGCCCAACACCGCCAACAGCACCATGCTGGAAAGCAACCCCGCCCATGCCCGCCAGGAGACCCCCAATGCAATACCGGCTTGACCTGGTGCTGCACCCGGCCGAAGGCGCGCTGCTGCGCGTGATCGGCATGGCCGAACGCCGCGGCTTCGCCCCGCGCGCGATCAGCGGCGCGCCGGTGGCCGCCGATGACGGACGCTGGCACCTGCAGCTGGTGGTCGATGGCCAGCGGCCGCCGGACACCCTGTGCCGGCAGATGGAAAAGATCTACGACTGCGTGTCGGTACAGCTGACGCCCGTGGAAGGAGCTGCATGATGAACACCCGTACCGTAGCGACCACGGTGCCGGCACGGAGGCGTCTTCTTCGTCGCCCGTGCCCGCACCCGGCGCAGTCCGGCAATCCGCTGGTGGCCCATGCCGGCCGCTGATGCCAGCAAGGAAAGCGATGTCGGTGACGTAAGCGTCGCCGACGTACTGGCTGCGCAGGCCCGCCTGCGCCGCTTCCTGCCGCCTACTCCGCTGCACCATGCCGAACGCTTCGGCACCTGGCTGAAGCTGGAAAACCTGCAGCGCACCGGTTCCTACAAAGTGCGCGGCGCATTGAACGCGCTGCTGGCCGGCCGCGAACGCGGTGACACCCGGCCGGTGATCTGCGCTTCGGCCGGCAACCACGCCCAGGGCGTGGCCTGGGCCGCCTACCGCCTGGACGTGCCGGCCATCACCGTGATGCCGCATGGCGCGCCGGCCACCAAGATCGCCGGTGTCGCCCACTGGGGCGCCACCGTACGCCAGCACGGCAACAGCTACGACGAGGCCTTCGCCTTCGCCGTGGAACTGGCGCAGCGCCATGGCTACCGCTTCCTGTCCGCCTTCGACGATGCCGACGTGATCGCCGGCCAGGGCACGGTCGGCATCGAACTGGCACCGCATGCACCGGACGTGGTGATCGTGCCGATCGGTGGCGGCGGCCTGGCCTCCGGCGTGGCGCTGGCACTGAAATCGCAGGGCGTGCGCATCATCGGTGCGCAGGTCGAGGGCGTCGATTCGATGGCCCGCGCGATCCACGGTGATGTCAACGAGATCGCACCGGTGCCGTCGCTGGCCGACGGCGTGCGGGTGAAGGTGCCCGGCTACCTGACCCGCCGCCTGTGTGCCTCGCTGCTGGACGATGTGGTGATCGTGCGCGAAGCCGAGCTGCGCGAGACCCTGGTCCGCCTGGCGCTGGAAGAACACATCATCGCCGAGGGCGCCGGTGCGCTGGCCCTGGCCGCCGGCCGCCGCGTGGCTGGCCGCCGCAAGTGTGCGGTGGTGTCCGGCGGCAACATCGATGCCGGCGTGCTGGCCGGCCTGCTGACCGACATCCGCCCCCGGCCGCCGCGCAAACCGCGCCGGCGCCGCAGTGAAACCCCACGCTCGCCCAGCAAGGCCAGCGCCCCCGCCTCCCCCACTTCTTCCCCTTCCAACCTGCAAGCCGTCGCGCCCGCTGTCGAGGAGATTTCCCTGTGACCACCATCGAACGAATTACCACCCCGCGCATCCGCATCTTCGACACCACCCTGCGTGACGGCGAGCAGTCCCCCGGCTGCAGCATGAGCCCGCCGCAGAAGCTGGTGATGGCGCGTGCGCTGGACGAACTGGGCGTGGACATCATCGAGACCGGCTTCCCGGCCAGCTCGCAGTCCGACCGCGAAGCGATGGCCCTGATCGGCCGTGAGCTGCGCCGCCCGAGCCTGACCCTGGCGGTGCTGTCGCGCTGCCTGCAGGCCGACATCGAAACCTCCGCGCGTGCGCTGGAAGCGGCGGCCAACCCGCGCCTGCACCTGTTCCTGTCGACCAGCCCGCTGCACCGCGAGCACAAGCTGCGCATGAGCCGCGAGCAGGTACTGGAGTCGGTACGCAAGCACGTCACCCTGGCCCGCACCTACGTCGACGACGTGGAGTTCTCGGCCGAGGATGCCACCCGCACCGAGCTGGATTACCTGATTGAAGTGGCCCGCGTGGCGATCGCCGCCGGCGCGACCACCGTCAACCTGCCCGACACCGTCGGCTTCACCACGCCGGAAGAAATCCGCGCGATGTTCCAGCAGGTCATCGCCGGCGTGGCCGACGTGCCGAACGCAGCCAACGTGATCTTCAGCGCGCACTGCCACAACGACCTGGGCCTGGCCGTGGCCAACTCGCTGGCCGCCGTCGAAGGTGGCGCACGCCAGGTCGAGTGCACCATCAACGGCATCGGCGAGCGCGCCGGCAACTGCTCGCTGGAAGAAATCGCCATGGTGCTGAAGGTGCGCCAGGCCTTCTACGAGCAGGACACCGCGATCAATACCCCGCGCATCGTCGGCACCTCGCAGCTGCTGCAGCGTCTGGTCGGCATGCCGGTCCAGCGCAACAAGGCCATCGTCGGTGCCAACGCCTTCGCCCATGAATCGGGCATCCACCAGCACGGCATGCTGCGCCACCGCGGCACCTACGAAATCATGCGTCCGGAAGACGTGGGCTGGGAGGATTCGCAGATGGTGCTGGGCCGCCACAGTGGCCGTGCCGCCGTCGAATCGCGCCTGCGTGCGCTGGGATTCTGGCTGGAAGAAGACGAACTGAAGCTGGTCTTCGAACAGTTCAAGGCGATGTGCGAGCAGCAGCGCGTAGTCACCGACGCCGACCTGCAGACCTTGATGCAGGGCGGCGCCAACAACCAGGGCTACCGCCTGGCCTCGATGACCATCAGCGATGTCGGCAGCCGCGCCAATGCGCTGGTCGAACTGTCCGACCCGGAAGGCAACCGCGTGGCCGAGACCGCACAGGGCGATGGCCCGGTCGATGCCCTGTTCGGCGCACTGTCCTCGGCCACCGGCGTGCAGCTGCAGCTGGACAGCTACCAGGTGCACAGCGTCGGCATCGGTGCCGATGCGCGTGGCGAAGCCAACCTGAGCGTGCGCCACGAAGGCGTGGAGTACGACGGCACCGGCACCAGCAAGGACATCATCGAAGCCTCCGCGCTGGCCTGGCTGGACGTGGCCAACCGCCTGCTGCGCCAGCGCCAGGGCGCCGCCAGCAACACCGAAACCCCGACCGCCGCCACTGCCTGAGGAAACTGACATGAGCGCCTTCGACACCGCCACCACGGCCGCCGGCCAGCAGTGGAACGCCCAGGACTATGCGATCGACGCCGGTTTCGTGCCGCTGCTCGGCGGTGCGGTGTCGCGCCTGCTCGACCCGCGCACCGGTGAACGCATCCTCGACCTGGGCTGTGGCGATGGCGTACTCAGCACCGAACTGGCCCTGAGCGGCGCACGCATCCACGGCGTGGACGCCTCGCCGGAACTGGTCAATGCCGCCCGCGCGCGCGGCGTCGACGCGCAGGTGATGGATGGCCACGCGCTGACCTTCAACGCCGAGTTCGATGCGGTGTTCAGCAATGCCGCGCTGCACTGGATGGGCAACCCGGACCGCGTGCTGGAGGGCGTGCGTCGTGCCCTGCGCCCCGGCGGCCGCTTCGTCGCCGAGTTCGGCGGCCATGGCAACGTGGCTACGATCATCGCCGCGGTGCAGGCCGCACGCGTGGCCCATGGCCATGGCGCCAGCGCGTTCCAGTGGTATTTCCCGACCGCCGATGCCTACGCCGACCGCCTGCGCCAGCACGGCTTCCAGGTGCAGCTGATCGAGACCACGCCGCGCCCGACCGCGCTGCCGACCGGCGTGGCCGGCTGGCTGCGGGTGTTCGCCGCGCCGCTGCTGGACGATCTGCCGGCAGCCGCCCGCGCCACCGTGCGCGAGGCCGCGGTGGTCCTGCTGGAGGACCTGCCGCGTGACGCAGCCGGCCGGCCGCTGGCCGACTACGTGCGCCTGCGCGTGCTCGCCCGCCGTCGCTGACTTGACCGTCCCGCTTTCTTTATTGATGTTCGCTCTCTCGTACTTCTGCCAGGCATACGCATGACTTCCGCACCCCGCACCCTGTACGACAAACTGTGGGACGCCCACGTGGTGGTTCCCGAATCCGACAGCGCCCCCGCCGTGCTGTACATCGACCTGCACCTGATCCACGAGGTCACCTCGCCGCAGGCATTCACCGAGCTGCGTTCGCGTGGCCTGGCGCCGCGCCGCCCGGATCGCACCAAGGCGACGATGGACCACTCCACCCCGACCCTGCCGGCCGGTGCCGACGGCAAGCTGCCCTACGCCAGCGCCGCCTCCGAAGCGCAGGTCGCCACCCTGGCGCGCAACTGCGCCGAGTACGGCATCGAGCTGTTCGACATGGCCTCGGACAACCGCGGCATCGTCCATGTCATCGCCCCGGAGCAGGGTTTCACCCAGCCGGGCATGACCATCGTCTGCGGTGACAGCCACACCTCCACCCACGGTGCGTTCGGTTCGCTGGCCTTCGGCATCGGCACCAGCGAAGTCGGCCACGTGCTGGCCACCCAGTGCCTGCTGCAGCGCAAGGCGAAGACGTTCGCGATCACCGTTGATGGCCCGCTGGCGCCGGGCGTCGGCGCCAAGGACGTGGTCCTGCACATCATCGGCGTGATCGGCGTCAACGGTGGCACCGGCCACGTCATCGAGTTCCGTGGCAGCACCATCGAAGCGATGGACATGGAACAGCGCATGACCCTGTGCAACATGTCGATCGAAGCAGGCGCGCGTGCCGGCATGGTCGCCCCCGACCAGGTCACCTTCGACTTCGTGGCCAACACCCCGCGCGGCCCCAAGGGCGCCGACTTCGATGCCGCCGTGGCGCGCTGGCAGCAACTGCGCAGCGATGAAGGCGCACGCTTCGACAGCGAAGTGCGCATCGACGCCGCCGATATCCGCCCGACCCTGACCTGGGGCACCCACCCGGGCACCGCCATCGCCGTGGACGCGCCGATTCCGGCCGCCAACGATGCCGCTGCGCAGAAGGGCCTGGATTACATGCACTTCCAGGCCGGCAAGGCGCTGGCCGGCACCCCGGTCGACGTGGTGTTCGTGGGCTCGTGCACCAATGGCCGCCTGAGTGACATGCGCGAAGTGGCGCAGGTGCTGCGTGGCCGCCACGTCGCCGACGGCGTGCGCATGCTGGTGGTGCCGGGCTCGGAGATCGTCAAGCGCCAGGCCGAGGCCGAAGGCATCCACGAGATCGTGCGTGCGGCCGGTGCCGAATGGCGCGAGCCGGGCTGCTCGATGTGCATCGCCATGAACGGTGACCTGGTCGCCCCCGGCCAGCTGGCCGTGAGCACCAGCAACCGCAACTTCGAGGGCCGCCAGGGCCCCGGTTCGCGCACCCTGCTGGCCTCGCCGATGAGCGCGGCGTGGGCCGCGGTGAAGGGCCAGGTGGCCGACACCCGCGAGCTGTTCGCACAGGAGGTGGCGTGATGGCCGGTTTCCGTACCCTGACCTCGTCCAGCGTGGTGCTGGCGCAGACCAACATCGACACCGACCAGATCATTCCGGCGCGGTTCCTGTCCACCACCGAACGCGCCGGCCTGGGCCGCAACGCGTTCAATGACTGGCGCTGGCAGGCCGATGGTTCGCCCGTGGCCGACTTCGCCTTCAACCAGCCGCACAACGCCGGCCGCAGCATCCTGCTGGCCGGCCGCAACTTCGGCTGCGGTTCCTCGCGCGAACACGCGCCGTGGGCGCTGACCGACCTGGGCCTGCGCGCCATCGTCAGCAGCGAGATCGCCGACATCTTCCGTGGCAACTCGCTGAAGAACGGCCTGCTGCCGATCGTGCTGGACGAAGCCGACGTGCAGGCGCTGATGCAGCGCCCGGACGACGAGCTGACCATCGACGTGGCCGCGCGCGAGCTGCGCACCCCCGACGGCCGCGTCTATTCCTTCCCGCTGGATGGCTTCTCGCAGACCTGCCTGCTGGAAGGTGTCGACCAGTTGGGGTATCTGTTGGGCCGTGTCCCTGAAATCGAACGTTACGAGAGTGAGCATGCACGCTGAAATTGTTGTCCTGCCCGGTGATGGCATCGGCCCGGAAGTCGCCGCCGCCGCGGTTGCCGTCCTGAAGGCCGTCGCCGAACGCTTCAACCACAGCTTCACCTTCAGCGAGCACGACATCGGTGGCATCGCCATCGATCGCCATGGCGAGCCGCTGCCGGCCGTCACCCTGGCCGCCTGCCAGGCCGCCAATGCGGTGCTGCTGGGCGCGGTGGGTGGCCCGAAGTGGTCCGACCCGAATGCCAAGGTGCGTCCGGAGCAGGGCCTGCTGGCGATCCGCAAGGCGCTGGGCCTGTACGCCAACCTGCGTCCGGTGCGCACCCATGAAGCCGCCCTGCACGCCTCGCCGATCAAGGCCGAGCTGCTGCAGGGCGTGGACTTCGTGGTGGTGCGCGAACTGACCGGCGGCATCTACTTCGGCGACAAGACCCGCGACGCCGACAGCGCCAGCGACCTGTGCCGCTACACCGTGGCCGAGATCGAACGCGTGCTGCGCAGCGCTTTCCGCCTGGCCCAGCAGCGCCGTGGCAAGGTCACCTCGGTGGACAAGGCCAACGTGCTGGAAACCTCGCGCCTGTGGCGCGACGTGGCCGCGCGCATCGGCCGCGAGGAATTCCCGGACGTGGCGCTGGAACACCAGCTGGTCGATTCGATGGCCATGCACCTGCTGGCCAAGCCGCGCGAGTACGACGTGATCGTCACCGAGAACATGTTCGGCGACATCCTCACCGATGAAGCCTCGATGCTGGCCGGTTCGCTGGGCCTGCTGCCTTCGGCTTCGCTGGGCGAACCGGGCGCGGTGGGCATCTACGAGCCGATCCATGGTTCGGCGCCGGACATCGCCGGCAAGGGCATCGCCAATCCCTACGCGACGATCTTCAGCGCCGCGATGCTGCTGCGCCACTCGCTGGGTCTGGAAGCCGAAGCGGCCGCCGTGGAAGCCGCCGTGCATGCGGTGCTGGATGACGGCGTGTTCACCGCCGACCTTGCGGCCAAGGGGCAGGCGGTCAGCACCGCCGCCGCCACCGACGCGGTGCTGGCCAAGCTGAAGTGAACCCACGAACGCGGCCCCCGGGCCGCGTTCGCGTTTGTGGCGGTCGTCCGCCCTACCCGCCGACCGCGCAGCCGCCGCCCCGCCCAGGCCTCAATCCAAGGAATGCCTTTGAAGCATCGTTCCCCCGACGAGTTCCTCGCCGACGTCGCCCGCCGTGACCCGCACCAGCCCGAGTTCCTGCAGGCAGTGAAGGAAGTGGTCCACAGCCTTTGGCCGTTCCTGCAGGACAACCCGCGCTACCTGCAGCAGGGCCTGCTGGAACGCCTGGTCGAACCGGAGCGGCTGATCCAGTTTCGCGTGGCCTGGAGCGATGACGCCGGCCAGGCCCAGGTGAACCGCGCCTGGCGCGTGCAGCACAGCTCGGCCATCGGCCCGTTCAAGGGCGGCATGCGTTTCCACCCGTCGGTGAACCTGTCGATCCTGAAATTCCTCGCCTTTGAGCAGACCTTCAAGAACGCACTGACCACGCTGCCGATGGGCGGCGGCAAGGGCGGTTCGGACTTCGACCCCAAGGGCCGCAGCGATGCCGAAGTCATGCGCTTCTGCCAGGCGCTGATGCTGGAACTGCACCGCCACCTGGGTCCGGACACCGACGTGCCCGCCGGTGACATCGGCGTCGGTGCGCGTGAGGTCGGCTACATGGCCGGCATGATGAAGAAGCTCAGCAACGATGCTGCCTGCGTGTTTACCGGCAAGGGCCTGTCCTATGGCGGCAGCCTGATGCGCCCGGAGGCGACCGGCTACGGCACGGTCTATTTCGTCGAGCAGATGCTGCACCACGCGCGCCGCGAAACCCACGGGGCACGCGTGCTGGTGTCGGGCTCCGGCAACGTCGCCCAGTACGCCGCGCAGAAGGCCATCGAGCTGGGCGCGAAGGTGCTGACCTTCTCCGATTCGGGCGGCACGCTGTACGCGCGCGATGGCTTCGACGAGCAGGCCCTGCAGGAACTGATGGCACTGAAGAACGAGCGCCGTGGCCTCCTGCAGGAACTGGCAAGCGATACCCGCTTCGAGTTCCTCGCCGGCAAGCGTCCCTGGCATGTGCCGGCGGACATCGCCCTGCCCTGCGCCACCCAGAACGAGCTGGATGAAGATGACGCCCGCACGCTGGTGCACAACGGCGTGCAGTGCGTGGCCGAGGGCGCCAACATGCCCTCCACGCTGGAAGCGGTGGATGTGTTCCTGCAGGCCGGCACGCTGTATGCACCGGGCAAGGCCAGCAATGCCGGTGGCGTGGCGACGTCCGGGCTGGAGATGAGCCAGAACGCGCAGCGGCTGTCCTGGCACCACGCCGACGTGGACGAACGCCTGCACGCGATCATGAAGGACATCCACGCCAGCTGCGTGCGCCATGGCAAGCGCGCCGACGGCAGCGTCAATTACGTGGATGGTGCCAACATCGCCAGCTTCGTGAAGGTGGCCGACGCGATGCTGGCGCAGGGGTTGTACTAGTAGATCCACGCCGTGCGTGGGTGGGGTCGGATCCTTTCCGCAGGAAAGGCTCTGACCCCTGCCAAAAGAGACTGAGCAGCGCAGGCGCAGCGACGAGCGCCTACTGCCGCCTGCGCCGCTTCTTCTGCTTTCTGCGCCCGTTCTGACTTCCCAGCCTAGACGAAGCGAACACCAGCCATCCGCCCACTACCATCCCAAACGTCCCCGCAGCGACGTTGTACGCGGTCGGCCCCAGACGCTGAATGATCGCGACGTGCAGTCCACAGTTGACCCGGCAGACCGGACCGGCCTGCGCGCCAACGAACACAAACAGACCGAACGCTACGCAGAGCAGTCCGCAACCCACTCCAAACAACCGCAGAAACATCACCTCGCTCCCCCTGATGTTGTTGGTAAGTCAAACACAGGAACGACGGTCAGCGTGACCGACGCAAGACGTGCCATGTTGCCAACCGCGCCATTGGCCGAGTGATCCTAATCACCTATACCAGCCAAGAACCCGGCGGCATGATCGTCTCCCGCTTCGGCGGCCCGGGCAATCCAGGACATTGCCTCTACGCGGGAATCCCCAGCGGACGCGCCTTTCAGCAAGGCCAATCCATACTCATACATTGCAGGGGGATACCCTGATCCTGCGGCCGACTTGAAGCACTGCTCCGCCCTGTCAACGTCCACCCCGACAAAGTCGCCAAACAGAAAATACGTGCCCAAGCGGAACTGAGCGGGCGCATAGCCCATGTCAGCCGAAAGCATCACTTGGGAAAGACTCCTCGCCTCGAATTCCTCAATGCTCTCCTCCTGGGATCCGTACGAAGACGACAGGAACATCGCCTCGGCGGATCCCGACTTCAGCGCATCGCGCAGGATCACAGCAACGTCATCCATTCGCCCGAGGTCGAGCAGGCGATTGATTTCCTTTGTGAGATCTGTCGGCAATCCAGTCATGAGGGATATTCCTTTGCGTCGTTCCCCGCCATCCTCCCGGCAGGTAGCAGGTTCCGGCTGAATCCGTCGAAGCAGCCACCCATGGGGTGGCTCTACTGTTGATCGTGGATGGTGCATGATGCCGGAACTGGATCCACCCTCTGCTGCCAAGGAACCCGGCCGTGCTCACTCCCGATCTGTTGACCGGCATTGCAGGAAGCCTCGGCCTCCTGCTCTGCGCCATTGCCGCCTGGATGCTGCACCGCCGGGTGCGTACGCGCAGCAGCGCAGCATTCGCGTGGCTGAGCACGGCAATGTGTGTGTGGCCGTTCATTGCTTCGCCGGCCTTTGCGGTGGTGGTCTATTACGCCGGCAACCCGCTGCCCCAGGCGTGGGCAAATGCGCTGGGCCTGGCCATCGACCAGATCATTCCCGTGCTGCTGACCCTGGCTGCCGCCGTGTTCTTCCTGCTGGCGGTGCGGGGTATCGCGTACCGGAACTCACCCGCGCCTTGAATCATCCACCCATGGGGTGGCTCTACTGACGAACCACGCCATACGTGGATGGGGTCGGAGCCCTTTCCCTGCGGGAAAGGGATCCGACCCCGGCAACGGCAGTCGAGCAAGCTCGACTCTACTCGCCCGGCTTGACCCGGAACCATGCCGCATACAGCGCCGGCAGGAACACCAGGGTCAGCACGGTGCCGACGATCAGGCCGCCCATGATCGAGATCGCCATCGAGCCGTAGAACGCGCTGCGCGACAGCGGGATCATCGCCAGCACGGCAGCGAGCGCGGTCAGCACGATCGGGCGGAAACGCCGCACCGTGGCGTCGATGATCGAATGCCAGCGGTCATGCCCGGCGTCGATGTCCTGCTGGATCTGGTCGATCAGGATCACCGAGTTGCGCATGATCATGCCGGCCAGCGCGATGGTGCCCAGCAGCGCCACGAAGCCGAACGGCGCGTGGAACAGCAGCAGGAACAGGGTGGCACCGATGATGCCCAGCGGCGCAGTCACCAGCACCATCGCCGCCCGCGAGAAGCTGCGCAGCTGCAGCATCAGCAGGGTCGCCACCACGATCAGGAACAGCGGCATGCCGGCCTTGATCGAGTCCTGGCCACGCGCCGAATCCTCCACCGTGCCGCCGGTTTCCAGCAGGTAGCCGCTGGGCAGCTGCGCACGGATGCCATCCAGTGTCGGCAGGAGCTGCTGCACCACGTCCAGCGGCTGCATGCCATCGCCGATATCGGCGCGCACGGTCACCGTCGGCAGGCGGTTGCGGTGCCAGATGATGCCGTCCTCGAAGCCATACTCCATCGTCGCCACCTGCGACAGCGTGATGCTGCCACCGTTGGCGACGGGCATGGCCAGGCTGGACAGCAGCTCCAGCTGGTCACGCTCGTTGGCCGGGCCACGCAGCAGCATCTCGATCTGACGGTTGCCTTCGCGGTACACGCTCACCGACTGCCCCGCCAGCGAACTGGCCAGGAACTGGCTGACCTGCGCACTGCTCACGCCCAGCGCGCGCGCACGTTCCTGGTCGATCACCAGGCGCACCACCTTGCTCGGCTCGCTCCAGTCCAGGTTGACGTTGATGACGTGCGGGTTCTCGCGCACCTTGGCCTCGACCTGGCGCGCGATGGCCTGAACCTGCTCGATGTGCTCGCCGGACACGCGCATCTGCACCGGGTAACCCACCGGCGGGCCGTTCTCCAGGCGGGTCACGCGCATCTGTACATCGGGGAACTGCGGGATGACGTCCTTCATCAGCCAGTCGCGCACGGTTTCGCGGGCGTGGGTGTCCTTGGCCAGCACCACGAACTGGGCGAAGTTGGTCGCCGGCAGCTGCTGGTCCAGCGGCAGGTAGAAGCGGGGCGAACCGGTGCCCACGTAGGACACGTAATTGGCGATGCCTTCGTGCCCGTGCAGCAGCTTTTCCAGCTTCTCGGCCTGGGCCTGGGTCGAGCGCAGCGAGGCGCCCTCGGCCAGTTCGATGTCAACCATCAGTTCCGGCCGGGTCGAATCGGGGAAGAACTGCTGCGGCACGAAGCGGAACATCATCAGCGAGAACACGAACAGGCCGATGGTCGCGGCGATCACCCACCAGCGATGGCGCAGGCAGGCATCGAGGAAGCGACGGAAGCGCTGGTAGAACGGCCGCTGGTAGGGATCGTGGTCATGGCCGTGCTCCGCCGGGGCGATCAGGTTGGCCAGCGCCGGGAAGCGGTCGGCCCACTGCCGGCGCCGGGCCAGCCAGCGCGCGGACAGGCTGCCCGGCTTCGGCGGCTGCGGATTGAACAGGTCCGGCAGCATCTTGTCGCCCAGGTACGGGATGAACAGCACCGCCGCGATCCACGACACCACCAGCGCGATGGTCACCACCTGGAACAGCGAACGGGTGTACTCACCGGTGCTCGACGCAGCGGTGGCGATCGGCAGGAAGCCGGCCGCGGTGATCAGGGTACCGGTCAGCATCGGGAACGCGGTCGATTCCCAGGCGAAGCTGGCCGCGCGCAGGCGGTCGTAGCCCTGCTCCATCTTGGTGGCCATCATCTCCACCGCGATGATCGCGTCGTCCACCAGCAGTCCCAGCGCCAGCACCAGCGCGCCCAGCGAAATCTTGTGCAGGCCGATGCCGAAGTAATGCATGACGAAGAAGGTCATCGCCAGCACCAGCGGAATGGTCACGCCCACCACCAGGCCGGTACGCAGGCCCAGCGAGAAGAAGCTGACCAGCAGCACGATCACTACCGCTTCGGTCAGCACCTGGACGAACTCGCCGACGGACTCTTCCACCGCCTGCGGCTGGTCGGAGACCTTGCGCAGCTGCATGCCGGTCGGCAGGGTCTTCTGCAGGCGCTCGAACTCCGCATCCAGGTTCGCACCCAGCTTGAGGATGTCGCCGCCGTCCTTCATGGCCACGGCCAGGCCGATGGCCTCTTCGCCCATGAAGCGCATCTTCGGCGAGGCCGGATCGGCGAAGCCGCGCTTGACCTCGGCGATGTCGCCCAGGTGCACGGTGCGCTCGCCGGCACGCACCGGGAACTGGCGGATCGCCTCGATGCTGTCGAACTGGCCGGTCACGCGCAGCTGCACGCGGTCGGTCGGCGTTTCGAAGAAGCTGGTACCGGCAATCGCGTTCTGGTCAGCCAGCGCCTGCTGCACCTGCTGCATCGACAGGCCCAGCGTGGCCAGGCGGGTGTTGGACAGCTCGATCCACACCTTCTCGTCCTGCAGGCCGACCAGGTCGATCTTGCCGACGTCGGGCACGCGCTGCAGTTCCAGCTGGATGCGGTCGGCGTAGTCACGCATCACCGCATAGTCGAAGCCCTTGCCGGTGAGCGCATAGATGTTGCCGTAGGTATCGCCGAATTCATCGTTGTAGAACGGGCCGACGATCTCGCGCGGCAACGTCGCGCGGATGTCGCCCACGCGCTTGCGCACCTGGTACCACAGGTCCGGAATCTGCTTGGAACGCAGGCTGTCGCGGGCCATGAAGATCACCTGCGATTCGCCCGGACGCGAATACGAGCGGATGAACTCGTATTCGCCGGTATTCATCAGCGCCTTCTCGATCGGCTCGGTCACCTGCCGCGACACCTGCTCGGCGGTGGCGCCGGGCCATTGCGTGCGCACCACCATCGCCTTGAAGGTAAACGGCGGGTCCTCGGACTGGCCCAGGTGCTTGTACGACCACGCGCCGATCACTGCGAAGGCGAGCATGGCGAACAGCACCAGCGGACGATTGGCCAGCGCCCACTCGGAAAGATTGAAGCGGCGCACCGGCTTACTCCTTGGCCTTCGGCGCGGCGGCCGGCGTGGCCGGCTTCAGCACCGGGCGGTTCTGCCGGTCCACGGCGGTCACCGGCTGGCCGGCGCGCAGCAGGTGGCCACCCGCGGCCACCACCCAATCACCGGCAGCGACGCCGGACAACACCGGCACGCTGTCGCTGCCATAGGCACCGGTGGTGACGGCCACGTCCTTCAGCGTGCTGTTGGCCGGATCCACCACCCAGACACTGGATGCCCCGTTGGCACCGCGCTGCAGCGCAGCCAGCGGCAGCTGCAGGGTGCCGGTGCGACCGGCGCTGCTGAACACCCGCGCGCTCTGGCCCAGCTCGACATCGGCCAGCGCTTCGGCAGCCAGGCTGACGCGGGTGGCATAGGTGCGCGCCTGCGGATCGGCCGCAGCCGCGATCTCGCGGATCGTGCCCGGCAGGCGCTGGCCCGGTCGGTTCCACAGTTCCACCTGCACCGGCTGGCCCACCGCGTAGTCGCGGAAGGTCGCTTCGGGCAGGTCGATCAGCACTTCGCGGGCGCCATCGGCGGCCAGGTTGAAGATGGTCTGGCCGGCCGACACCACCTGCCCGGCCTCGGCCTCGCGGCTGGCGATCACGCCATCGGCCGGCGCGCGCAGCTGGGCATAGCCCGCCTGGTTGCGCAGCACGTCGAGGTTGGCGCGGGCCGCGTTGGCCTGGCCCTGTGCGGCCTTGAAGGCGGCACTCTGCTGGTCCAGCTGCGAACGGCTGACCAGCTGCTGGTCGGCCAGCACCTGGTAGCGCTTGAGATCATCGCGGGTACGCGCCAGGTCGGCTTCGGCCGCCGCCAGCTGTGCCTGCGAAGCGCGCGCCTGCAGGGCGAAGTCGGCCACGTCCAGCTCGGCCAGCACGTCGCCCTTCTTCACCCGCTGGCCGGCATCGACGTGGCGCTTGACCAGGTTGCCGCCCACGCGGAACGACAGCGGACTTTCCTGGCGGGCCCGGATGGTGCCCGGGAACGACGCCGCACCCTGCCCGGCCTGCTCGCCCGGATGCACCACCAGCACCGGCACCGCGGCCTGCGGCGCCTGCTCCGGCCCCGAACAGGCGGCCAGCGCCACCACCCACACCCAACTGCCCAGCCAGCGCACGCTCTTCATCGGTCAACGTCCTGAAAACACAGGGTTCAAACGCGGGGGAGCCGGCACGAGGGCCAACCCCAATTTAGTAAACTGGCCGGTATAGTATAAATATCGAACCGGTTGGTCTAGTATTACGGGAATGAGTTCTCCCACTTCCCGCAAAGCATCGGCCAAGCCTGCTGCCAAGGCCGCCGGTCCCGGGCGTCCGAAGGACCTCGGCAAGCGCGCGGCGATCCTCGAAGCGGCCAAGACCCTGTTCGTCGAACAGGGCTATACCGGCGTGAGCATGGACAGCATCGCCGCCCAGGCGGGCGTATCGAAGCTGACCGTTTACAGCCATTTCGGCGATAAAGAAACGCTTTTCACCGAAGCTGTGCAGTCCAAGTGCATGGAGATGCTGCCGGACGCGCTGTTCGTGGCCGATGCCGAAGGCCCGCTGCGCGACCAGCTGCTGGGCATCGGCCAGGCCTTCTTCGAGATGATCACCTCCGATGCGGCGATCTCGGTGCAGCGGGTGATGATGGCCCCGGAGACCGATGAACGCCTGCGCGAACTGTTCTGGCAGGCCGGCCCGGAGCGCACCTGCGAGGCGCTGGCCGATTTCCTGCGCTCGCGCACCGCGCGCGGCGAGCTGGAGATCAGCGATTTCCGCCTGGCCGGCCAGCAGTTCCTGACCCTCATCAAGGGCGAGGTGCATATGAACCGGATGTGCGGCATGCCGCTGTCACCGGGACAGTGCGATGCTTCCAGCCACGTGCCCGACAGCGTCGATTTCTTCCTGCGCGCCTATGCGCCGCGAGGGTCTGGAACCGCCTGAAGCACCAAACTGAACGAACCGGAGGTCGCGATGACTTCCGGCACTGCGACCCCGGCCGCCCGAAAGCTGATGCTCTGGGCGCGCCGCCGGCCTCCGGCACCGGTAAAATGGCCGGCCCACTGCGCTGGATTTGAACCTCATGACGATTGATTACGCCCACGCCCGCGAACTGATGGTGGAACAGCAGATCCGTCCCTGGGACGTGCTGGACATCAAGGTGCTCGACGTGCTCGCCCGCCTGCCGCGCGAGGCCTTTGTCGCCGACGCGCACCGGGCGCTGGCCTATGCCGATGTCGAACTGCCGATCGGCAACGGCCAGAAGATGATGAAGCCGGTCATCGAGGGCCGTACCCTGCAGGCGCTGGATCTGCAGCCGGGTGACGAAGTGCTGGAAATCGGCACCGGCAGCGGCTTCCTTTCGGCCTGCATCGGCGCGCTGGCGCGCGACGTGCTGAGCCTGGAAATCGACCCGGAGCTGGCCGCCGCTGCACGCGCCCGCCTGGATGCTTCGGGCCTGGGCACCAACGTCCGCGTCGAAGTGGCCGATGCCCTGACCTGGCAGACCGAGCGCCGTTTTGACGTGATCTGTGTCACTGGCGCGGTCGACGTGGTGCCGTCACAGTTCGCCTCGTGGCTGCGTCCCGGTGGTCGCCTGTTCGTGATCCACGGCCGCTCGCCGGCGATGGAAGCCCTGCTGGTCAAGGCCGACGGCAGCACCGAATCGCTGTTCGAAACCGATATCGATTACCTGCGCGGTGCCGCCCCGGCACCCCAGTTCCACCTCTGAGTCCAAGGAAGCCGCAATGATCCGCCGATCCCTCGCTGTTGCGCTGGCCACTGCCCTGCTGCCGTTGTCCGCCCATGCCGCCGACCTGCTGCAGGTCTACGAAATGGCACGCAATGGCGATCCGCAACTGTCGGCCGCCGAATCGACCCGGCTGTACGACAAGGAAGGCGCCGTGCAGGCGCGTGCCGCGCTGCTGCCGCAGATCAACGGCACCGCCACGTTGAACCGCACGCGCACCGAAGCCGATGCCGATGCCAACTCCGGCACCGTCACCAGCAAGCGCCGCAACTACACGATCGACGGCAGCCAGACGCTGTTCAACTGGACGCAGATCAACAACCTGCGCTCGCAGCGTGAGCTGAGCAAGGCGGCGGATTTCACCCTCGATTCGGCCAACGACAGCCTGATCGTGCGCAGCTCGGCGGCCTACTTCAACGTGCTGGTGGCGATCGAATCGCTGAACGCCGCACAGACCAATGAAGCGGCCGCGAAGAAGCAGTTCGACTTCGCCGACAAGCGCCTGGAAGTGGGCCTGGCGCCGATCACCGACGTGCACGAAGCACGTGCCCAGTACGACCAGGCGCGCGCCAACACCATCATTGCGCAGAACACCCTGGCCGATAACTACCAGGCCCTGACCGAACTGACCGGCCAGCCGGTGATGAACCTGAAGGGCCTGCCGGCCGACTTCCGTCCGGAAGTGCCGGCCAACCGCGGCAACATCAGCGAACTGGTGCAGCAGGCGACCAGCCAGAACCCGGCGCTGAAGGCGCAGGAACTGAAGGTCAGCGCGGCGGAAGCCGGTGTGCAGGCTGCACGTGGCGGCCACTACCCGACCCTGTCGCTGGGCGGCAGCTGGGGCAAGAGCGCGACCTGGGGCGACAGCGTCGGTTCCGGTTCGCTGTCCCCCGATGCGCGCACCAACAGCATCGGCCTGACCCTGAGCGTGCCGATCTTCTCCGGCGGTGCCACCCAGTCCGGCGTGCGCCAGGCGCTGGCCCAGCGTGACATCGCCCAGGACGGCTACGAGCAGCAGAAGCGTGCCCTGGACCGCAACACCCGCAATGCCTACCAGACCCTGGTGCAGGGCATCAGCGAAGTGGAAGCCCGCCGCCTGGCGGTGGTCTCGGCGCAGAGCGCGTATGACGCGTCGCAGGTCGGCCTGGAAGTGGGTACCCGCACCGTGCTGGACGTGATCCAGAACCAGCGCATCCTGTTCTCCGCGCAGCTGGACTACGCCAACGCCCGCTACACCTTCCTGCAGAACCGCCTGCTGCTGAGCCAGTCGCTGGGTGCGCTGGACGTGGCCGAACTGCAGGACATCAACCGCCTGCTGACCCAGGATGCCGGCAACCCGGCCACGACCACGAACTGAGTCGTCGCCTGCCGGTAGAACGAAGAAGCCACCCGCAAGGGTGGCTTTTTTGTGGGTGCGGGTCGCGAGGGGGAGCATCCACGCATGGCGTGGATCTACTGCGACGTGGCGCGAATGTACGGGGCGCGCGTTCATCCACGCGTGGCGTGGATCTACCGGGTGCGTGTGCATCCACGCGTGGCGTGGATCTACGGGGTGCGTGTTTTTCGCGTATGGCATGGATCCAGAGGCAGTAGAGCCACGCCATGCGTGGCTGCCGTGCGCGGTCACGGGCCACGTCACCCCTGCCAGAGCTGGATCTGCCGGGCCAGCGGCACCAGGCACAACACGGCCGCCAACGGCGCCAACAGGTAGATCAACGCCGTGCGCTGGCGCGGCAGCGGGCCCTGTGGACGCAGCAGGCCCAGACACAGCACCGCCAGCAACGGCAGCACGGCCAGGCCTGGTGGCAGCACCGCGCGCTCAGGCAGCCAAGGCACCAGCAGCATCGCCAGCGCAGCCGCACCCAGAGCCAGCACCGCCCGCCCCGGGTCGCGATCGTCGTGATCAGCGGCATCGGCACCCGGCCGCCGCCACAACGCCGGCAGCAGTTCCACCGCCAGCAGCAGCACCACCACCTGCAGCGCCAGCAACCCGGCCCAGCCCGCCACCGGAACCAGCGGCAGCACCCACTGCAGCTGCGGCACCGCCTGCACCGCCACTGACAGCGGCCGCGTGCTGTCCAGCGCCGCGAACTGCACCAGGCCCGACTGCAGCGCCGCCAGCCCCATCAGCAGCAGCATGGCCGCCAGGACTGCACCACCGGCCATCTGGGTCAGTTGCCGGTGCGGTCGCTGCACCCGCGGTGCCACGCCCAGCAGCAGGCCCGCGCTCGCGAATACCCCCAGCAGGGGCACGGCAGCGGCTACCACGCCGCCCAGGCCGAAACGATGCGGCCCGGTGGAGGACGGCATCCACGGCACCCAGTTGCCGTAGTGCACGTAGCGCGCGGCCAGCAGCACCAGCAGCAGGCCCAGGCCCACTTTCACGGTCAGCAGCCCGCAGGCGACCAGCAGCGCACGACGTGGCCGCAGCATCGCCGCCAGGCCAACCGGCAGCAGGCCCAGCGCCGCCGCCATGGACATCGGCAGCCAGCGCTGCGGTGCTGCGCCGAGCGCGCCGGCGGCCGCGTACAGGTGGCGGGCCCCCGACTGCGCGGCGCCAGCCAGGGTGGCCAGCAGATCCAGCAGCAGCAGGGCCAGCAGGACGGCCGCCAGCCGTCGCCCGCACACACCCTGCAACAACGCCGGCAGCCCTGCTGCATCCGGCGTGCGGCGCATGACCTCACGCAGGCAGAACAGCAGCGGCGCCGTGCCCACGGCCGCCAGCAACAGGCTCAGCACGATGGCCGGCCCCGCGCGTGCCGCGGTGTTCTGGCTGACCAGGGCGATCACGCTGCCCCCGATCAGCAGGGTCAGCGCCAGCACCAGCAGGTGGTCGCTGCCCAACCGGTCGAACGCCGCGCGCCCGCTGCGCAGACCGGCATCGCTGTCGTCCTTCATCGCAAGCTCCCTTGATGCTGTCCAAGCATGGTGGACATCAGGCTGGCAGCCTGGATCGAGGGACGGAATCAGAATCGGCCGAATGTGTGTCGCGCTGTGATTGCAGACACAGCAGGCAACGGCCAACGGTCCGACTACGACAGCGCGGAGGGCGTCAAGCGGGCTTGAATCTGTCGAACGCGACAGTGCCGGGACGGCAGCGTGCGCTGGCCTCAGTCGCGCGGCGGCGGCAGGTGCGGCGCGACCAGCGCCAGCGTGCGCTGCAGGGCCCCGCGGCCGTTGCTCACCAGCGTACAACCGGCTCGCGCCATGTCTTCGCGGGCCTGCGCGTCGTCCAGCAGGTGCTGCAGCAGATCGCCCACCGCCTGCACGTCCTCGCCGATCAGCAGCGCCCCGGCCTCGCGCATGCGCCGCGAGATCTCGGAGAAATTATGCAGGTGCGGACCGGTCACCGCAGCCGTGCCCATCGCTGCCGGTTCCAGCAGGTTGTGCCCGCCGATGGCCTGCAGGCTGCCGCCGACGAAGGCGACCTGCGCACAGCCGTAGAACGGCATCAGTTCACCCAGCGTATCGATGACGAACACCTCGGTGCCCGCACCCGGCCACTGTTGCGCACGGCGCGTGGCCACGCTCCAGCCCTGCTCGCGGGCCAGCGCTTCGACCTTCGGGAAGCGTTCGGGGTGGCGTGGTGCCCACAGCAGCAGCAGGTCCGGATGGCGCTCGCGCAGGCGCCGGTGCAGGTCGATCACCGCCTGCTCTTCACCATCGTGGGTGCTGGCAGCGATCCACACCGGCCGCGTGGCCGGAACCTGCGCATGGAACTGGGCCACGAACGGCCGCACGTCCGGCGTGGTGATGTCGAACTTCAGGTTGCCCAGCGCCTGTACCTGCTCCGGCGCCGCGCCGAGCTGCACGAAGCGCGCCGCATCGTCTTCCGACTGTGCGGCCACGCAGGTGACGGTGCGCAGCGCGCGGCGGATGAGCGCGGCCAGCACACGGTAGCCGCGCAGCGAGCGGGCCGACAGGCGGGCGTTGAGGATGTAGACCGGGATGCGGCGGTCGCGGCAGCCGAACAGCATGTTCGGCCACAGCTCGGTTTCCAGGATCAGCGCCAGGCTGGGCTGGAAATGGCCGAGGAAGCGGTTGACGCTGCCCGGCACGTCATACGGCAGGTAGACGTGGTCCAGCGCATCGCCCCACAGCGCGCGCACCCGCTCCGACCCGGTCGGGGTGATGGTGGTGATGACCCAGCGGATGTCCGGGCGCTGCTCGCGCAGGGCGTTGACCAGTGGCGCGGCGGCGTTGACCTCGCCCACCGAGACGGCGTGCAGCCAGACCCGCGGCTGGCCGGTCGGCTGCGGATAGGACGCATAGCGTTCATCCCAGCGCCGGAAGTATTCACGGACCCGGAAACCGCGCCAGACCAGGTGGTACACGGTGATTGGCAGCAGGATGTAGAGCACGACCGAATACAGGCCGCGCAGGATCCATTCGACAGGGTCTTTACGCATGCGGCAAGGATACGGGAGCCCCCCGGGAAAGACACGCGGCGGGGTTGGTAGAATGGCCGCATGTCAGATGCCTCTACCGCCGTCCGCCCGTCCCTGGCCGATCCCCGCAACTGGCCGATGTTCGCGGCCATGTTCGCTGCCTTCGGCATCGCCCGCCTGCCGTGGATGCTGCAGCGCGCGCTTGGCCGCGGCGTCGGCTGGATCACCTGGCGCCTGCTCGGCAGCCGCCGCCGTGCCGCCGAGGTGAACCTGAAGCTGTGCTTCCCCGAGAAGGACGAGGCCTGGCGCAACCGCCTGGTGCGCGACAGCTTCGACGCCCTCGGCGTAGGCATCTTTGAATGCGCGCGTTCGTGGTGGGGCAGCATCGACAGCATCCGCCCGCAGGTACAGATCGAGGGCCTGGAGCATCTCAAGCAGATGCAGGCCGAAGGCCGCGGCGTGCTGCTGGTGTCGGGCCACTTCATGACCCTGGAGATGTGCGGCCGCCTGCTGTGCGACCACGTCGACCTGTCGGGCATGTACCGCAGGCACAAGAACCCGGTGTACGAGTGGGCGGTGAAGTTCGGCCGGCTGCGCTACGCCAAGGCGATGTATGCCAACGAGGACATCCGCGCCACCGTGCGCCACCTGAAGAAGGGCGGCTTCCTGTGGTACGCGCCGGACCAGGACATGCGTGGCAAGGACACCGTGTTCGTGCCGTTCTTCGGCCACACCGCCGCCACCATCACCGCCACCCACCAGCTGGCGCGGATGACCGGCTGCGCGGTGATCCCCTACTTCCATCGCCGCGAGGGCGGGAAGTACTTCCTGAAGATCGGCGCGCCGCTGGAGAACTTCCCCAGCGAAGACGTGGAAGCCGATACCGCGCGGGTCAACCAGGCCATCGAACAGATGGTGCGCGAGGCCCCGGACCAGTACCTGTGGATCCATCGGCGGTTCAAGCGCCAGCCCGGTGGCAGAAGCGATTTCTACAAGTAGATCCACGCCATGCGTGGATGATGCCCGGCCGCGCTCGTCACCGCGCCATCCACGCATGGCGTGGATCTACAACACTCCGGCACAGATCAGCTTGGCATCGCCTAGTAGATCCACGCCATGCGTGGATGAGTCCCGTCCGCGACCAGTACCGCGCCATCCACGCATGGCGTGGATCTACAGCACTCCGGCACGGATCAGCTTGGCATCGCCTAGTAGATCCACGCCATGCGTGGATGAGCTCCGTCCGCGCCCAATATCGCGCCATCCACGCATGGCGTGGATCTACAACGGCCATCGGCACCACGCGTAGGGATACTCCCCCACTTCGCACGCCAACCCCGCACGCACCGGGTTGGCCATGATGTACATCGCCTTCTCGTGCAATGACTCGTCGGTGCGCACCGCATGGTCGTGGTAACCGTGCTGCTAGAGTGCTCCGGATCGCCCCAGCTGCCGGTTCAGCAGGCGGCTGCTGCGGGATTTGAGCAGGGACATGCATTCGGCGAGTGTTCCCTTCCGCAGTTCCATCAGCCAATGCAGGTGATCGGGCATCACCACCCTGGCAAGGCTGTGGCTGATGCCGGCACGCTCGACGAAGCGCAGGGCGTCGACCAGCACCGCGACGTTGGCGGCATCGGAGAAGAAGGGCTCACGGCCAATGGTGGTCGTGGTCAATGAGTACACGATGCCGGTGCTGGAGTGGCGACCGTAGCGGAGTCTTGGGCTGGCCATGGCGCCAGCGTGCGATAGGTACGCGAGTGTCGGTATTGGGCGGTTGCCCGTATTGGTGTCGGGAAAGCTCCATCCACGCTTGGCGTGGATCTACTGCAACGCCCGCGGCAGATCAACGCCACGCGTGGATGATTCCCGTAGATCCACGCCACGCGTGGATGCGCGATCACACCGTTTTCAGTGCGTCGTCCGGTTCGCGGGCCAGCAACGTGCCGACGAACAACGCCGCCAACAACACCGTCACCCCGCCCCAGAACGCGGAATAGAACGCCAGGTGGGTGTTGAGCGGGAACACGGTGGCGGCCAGCGCCAGCATCGCCGGGCGCGCGCGGTCACGGGCCGCAGCCGGTGCGAAACGCCAGGCGCGCCACGCCTGGGCGACGGCGGCCAGCCACAGCAGCAGCCCCAGCACGCCGGTTTCGGCGAGGATTTCCAGCACGATCTGGTGGGCGTGCAGCGCCGGTTCGGCGCCCCACACCGCGGGCCCATCGTCACCGACGCACTGCGGGTACGCATCGCGGAAGCCGCGTGCGCCCACGCCGTTGATCGGGTGCCCGGCAATCATGCAACCGGCCGCACTCCAGATGCGCCCGCGTCCGGACAGCGCCTGGTCGACGCCCTCGGTGCCGCCGTCCCAGGCCATCGCGGTGCGCGCCACGCGCTCGCGCAGCTGCGGCACGCTGGCGGTCAGTGCCGCCGCGGCCAGCAGGCCGACCACCGCCAGCAGGCCCAGCCGTTTCCAACCAAGCTGGCGCACGCCGCTGTAGGCCACGATCACCGCGAAGGTGATCCACGACGCGCGCGAACCGGCCAGCAGCAGCACGATGGCCAGCGCCGCACCGGCGAGCAGCCAGCCCGGCGTACCGAAGCGGCGTGCGGCAGGAAGCAGCAGGAACGGCGAGAGGCTGGCCAGGACCTGGCCGAACTTGAGGTTGCACGGCCCCAGCGGACCGCTGAGGCGGTCGGCCAGGGCCATTTCCTCGGCCGGGCACAGCGCATGGCCGCTGACGGCGAGTTTCAATTGCTGCAGCGACCAGAACCATGGGCTGGTGCCCGCCAGCGCCTGCACCAGCGCATCCAGCGTCCACAGGGCGGTGATCAGCGCCAGGCCACCGAAGATCAGGCGGCGCCGCTGCGGGGTGGCCACGGCAATCGCCACCAGCCACATGAAGGGCAGGTAGCGCAGGCCGGCGGCCGCCTTGGTCCACGACGCCGCCGGGTCGATCGCATCGAAGGCGGAGAACGCCTGCGGCAACCAGTAACCGAGGAACAGGATCGAGGTCAGCGCCCACGCGGCGGGCGTGAGCAGATGCGGGCGGCGCTGCAGGCGGCGCATGATCATGCGCACCGCGGCATACACCGCGCCGAGGCCGAGCACGGTTTCGGCGATACCCGGCAACGGCCACAGGGCCACGTAGGCCAGCACCCACCATGGCGCCCAGCGCCCGGCGCGCTCGTCACCCGCGATGGGTGCGGCGTCAGCCTGCAAGGTCGGCATAGAGGCGGAGGGTGTCGCGCTGCATGGTCTGCAGGGTAAACGGGATACGGCTCGGCAAGGACGGCGGCTGCGCCAGCAGGGCCAGCGCACGTTCACCCAGCGCCCGTGCATCGCCCAGCGGCACGGCGCCGGCCGGCTGCAGCTGCTGCAGCAGTTCGCCCACGCCACCATGGTCCCAGCCCAGCACCGGGCGGCCGACCGACAGCGCCTCGACCACGGTACGGCCGAACGCCTCGGGCTTGTCCGACAGCTGCAGGACCAGGTCGCTGGCCGCATAGGCCTGGGCGATACGCGCGGTCGGGGTGCTGATCTGCACCGCCTCGGCCACGCCCAGCGCGGCCGCCTGGCGGCGCAGCTCGGCCACGTAGCTTTCGCGGCCGGGCTCGTCGGTGCCCAGCATCCAGAGCTGTGCCGGCACGCCGGCAGCGCGCACGTCGGCCAGCAGCTGCAGTGCGTGCGCATGACCCTTCAGGCGGGTGCCACGGCC
Organism: Stenotrophomonas sp. S41; assembly: GCF_016624625.1. Classification (NCBI taxonomy): domain Bacteria; kingdom Pseudomonadati; phylum Pseudomonadota; class Gammaproteobacteria; order Lysobacterales; family Lysobacteraceae; genus Stenotrophomonas; species Stenotrophomonas sp. S41. The sequence goes on from NZ_JACVTV010000006.1 coordinate 27,273, forward strand.
CGGCAGCAGCAGCAGCGGGCCGTCGACCTGGGCCAGCCAGGGGTAATCGGCGGCCAGCGCCAGCCGCGGCCGGCGGTCGGCACGGGCCACGCGGGGGAACTGGCTGACATCGACGCCACGCGGAATGACCTGCAGGGTCTGTTCCGGCACCGTCGGGTAATGCTGGCGCACGTAGTCGCGCACCGTGTTGGATACGCAGATGACGCGCTCACCGCTGGTCATCACCGCGCTGTAGCGGCTGGGCGAATTCAGGCCGTGCACGGTGGTCACCCAGTGCGGACGCTGCGCGGCCGGCATCGCGCGGATCGCGTACAGGCCCAGCCACGCCGGCAGGCGCGAGCGCGCATGCACGATGTCCGCTCCAATCTCGGCGAACAACCGCCGCAGGGTGGGCAGGTGGCGCAGGGTCAGCAGCGATTTGCGGCCGATATCAAGGGTGAGGTGCTCGGCACCGCTGTCCAGCAGCGGCTTCACCAAGCGGCCACCGGCGGACACCACCAGCGCGCGATGGCCGGCGGCGACCAGGGCCGCAGCGATTTCCAGGGTCGAGCGCTCGACGCCACCGGAGTGCAGCGCCGGCAGCAACTGCACCACGGTCAGTCGGCGCATCGAGATGCCTGCTTAGTCGGCCAGCACGAAGGTGGAACCGCAGTACGGGCACTTCGCCTCGCCGTTGGGCTCGTCTTCGATCGGCAGGTACACGCGCGGATGCGAGTTCCACAGCGCCATTTCCGGGGTCGGGCAGCTCAGCGGCAGGTCGCTGCGGTGCACGGTGTAGCGCTTTTCGGCATTGGCGGGCGCGGTGGCGGTATGGCTCATGGCGGGTGTCGATGAACGGATTGCGAGGCCTGCGATTCTAGCACCTTGGGGCGGTCCGGCCGCCCCCTGCCCGTTCAAGGCCCCCGGGCGTGCCCGGGGGCCAGCGGCCCTACTGGAAGTCCAGCGACAGTTCCAGGAAGGCCGAACGGCCGAAGGCGTTGTAGACGCCCTGGTCGTAGTACGGCCAGTTGCCGTTGCTGCGGTCGATCGGCGGCATCTCGTCGGTCAGGTTGTTGACCGTCAGCAGCAGGCTGGCCAGGTCGTTGATGCGGTAGCCGACCGTGGCGTTCCAGGTGGTCCAGGGGCCGATGTTGCGCTGCTCGCCGCGGCTGTCCCAGGTGGGGGCGTTGCGTATGCCGAACGCGCTGGCGGTGAACGGCCCGCGCTTCCAGTTCACGCCCAGGGTGGCGCGGTACTGCAGTTCGTTGGAGTTGGCGCAGCACAGCTGGTCGTAGACCGGGTCGCCTTCCTTGTCCTGGGTGGTGTGCTTGAGCGGCCGGTAGTAGCCGGCATTGACCGCGAAATCACCCACCGACTGCGTGGCCCAGCGGTAGTCCAGCGCCGCCTGCACGCCGTTCTGGCGCTGGCTGGCGATGTTGATCGGGTACGAGAACACCTTGTCCACGCCGTTCGGGTTGAGCGGATCGGTGGCCGGCTTGCGCTGCACCTGGCCCAGCACCTGCTGGCAGGTGGGCGAGTTGATGTCGAACTGGGTCTGCCCGTTCTCCGAGACCCCCAGGCGGCAGTTGGCCTCGGTGTCGAGGATGCTGTCGGTGCCAAGGATGCGCACTTCGTTCTCGATGACCACCGAGTTGTAGTCCACCGACAGGGTCAAGGCGTTGTCCAGCGTCGACCACACCACGCCATAGGTGAAGGTGCGCGCGGTGATGTCCTTCAGGTCGCGGTTGCCGGTGCTGGAGGACAGCACCGAGAGGCCGGACTGGTCGCACTCGTCGAAGTTGTCGGAGGTGTACCCGGCCTGCCGGCATTGGTAGAGATCGGTGTTGGTGGTGTAGCCACTGCTTTCGCGCGAGAACAGGTAGAACATGTCCGGCGAACGGAAGGCGGTGGCGTAGCTGCCACGCAGCAGCAGCGATTCGATCGGCCGGTATTCCAGGCCCAGCTTCCAGGTGGCCTTGCCGTTGCCACCGCCGCGCTGCAGCGCGTACTTGTCGTAGCGACCGGACAGGTTGGCGCTGAACGTATCGATGATCGGCACCTGCAGTTCGGCGCCCAGCGCGTACAGGTCACGCTGGCCCTGCGCCGAGGTGCCGGCGGTCTGCCCACGGAACAGCACGCCCGCGTTGGGATCGGCCGACTGGTTGAAGAACTTCTCGCGCTGGCCCTGCGCGATCAGCGCGAAGCCGACGTCGCCGGCCGGGAGGGTGAACAGCGAGCGATCAGTGAGCAGCGCCGTCACGGCGGTGCGCGACGCACTGGATGCGGCGCGGTTGAGGCCGCTGAAGCTGTCGTACTGCTCACGGTTGATCGGCTGGTACAGCCGCGACAGATCCGGCGCGTAGACCTCGTAGCCATCCTGCATGCCGAGCATCGGCCCCAGGTAGTAGTCGTCAACGCCATTCTTAGCGAGGAAATCGGTGGATTTGCGGGTGACGTCGGTGCTGGAGCGGTTGACGTAGACGTCGTAGTCGAAGCCTCCAAGCACGCCGCGCACGCCCGCGGTGATGTTCAGCGAGCGGGTGTAGACGCGCTGGTCCTTGGCATCCAGGCCGACTTCCTCCGGCGCGTAGATGCGCTGCCACTGTTCGTACTGGCCGCTGGTCTGGTTGTAGAAGGTCTTGTTCCAGAACGGGCTGCCACCGCTGTAGGTCGGCCGGCCGAAGCCGAACAGGATGTCCGAGTACAGCTCGGTGTCCGGGCTGAGGTGGTAACGCAGGAAGGTGGTGGCGTTGACGTCCTGGCTGGAGTTGTACAGCGACGCGGTGCCGACGTTGTCAGGCGTGCCGCAGTAGTAGCCGCCGCCGGAAATGTCGCGGTGCGCGTACACGGTGCTGCCGCCGAACAGGTCCGACAGCGGCGCGCAGGTGGCCGCGCCCGGGTCGATGTAGGCGTTGGGGCCCATGCGCATGCGCAGGAAGCTGCGCGAAGGATCCTGCGGGCCGGTCGGGTTGTCGTTGACGCTGTCGATGCGGCTGCGGTCGAAGGCGTAGATCGCCTTCTGGTTGGTGTATTCCAGCCCGTAGCTGATATCGAGGTTGCCGAAGGTCTGGCCGCTGCTGGCGCTGAAGCGCTGGCTGGAGCCGCCGCCCTGGCTGTAGCCGCCGACGCGGTAGCGCAGGTGGGTGCCTTCGACGCGGTCCTTCAGCACGATGTTGACCACGCCGGCAATGGCCGAGGAGCCATACACCGAGGACTGGCCACCGGTGAGCACGTCGATGCGCTCGACCATGCCCAGCGGGATGTTGGCGATGTCGGCGATGCTGGTGTTGCCGTTGTAGGCCAGCGGGTAGCTGTTGATCGGCCGCCCGTTGATGAGGGTGAGGGTGTAGCTGGGGTCCAGGCCGAACAGGCTGATGGTCTTGGCTCCCGGGGTGTAGAAGCCGGTGCCCTGCGAATCCTGCACCGAGCCGTTCGACACCGGCAGCGAGCGCAGCGCGTCGAACACGGTGGTGAAGCCCTGTGCCTGGATCTGCTCGGCGGTGATGGTGGTGACTGGCGAGGGACCCTCCACCTGTGCGCGCGGGATGAGCGAGCCGGTGACCTTGACCGCATCCAGGTCGCGGGTGCGCGGCGGATCGGTGCCCTCCCCCTGCGGGGTGGACTGGGCCTGTACGGCAAGCGGCGACAACAGCAACGACGACATCAACAACGACAACAACCGGGGTTTCATCAAGCTCTCTCCAGAGGCGGATGACGGTCCAGCCGGTGGGGGGCGGACGGGAAGGTCGTGGATGGACGGCAGTGGCGGGCAACAGCGGGACGGCAACGGGGCCGGCCCGGATCAGGACATGCGGGGCATTCCGGTACAGGGGGTGAGCTGGCCATTTTTAAATCGATCCAAGGCAGCCTGTCAATAATTTGAAATGAAACGGTTTTGCCGGATTTGGATCGAACTAATTGCACTTGTCAGGGGGCAATGGGCTGAGGCAGGATCGGGACGATTCCGACCCCGACCCGATCGCATGGCCCGACCCCCACCGGACCGGCATCGCCCCCTCCACTGCCCCCTGGGCGGCGGGCGCGATGCTGTCCGTGGTGCGTGCCGATGCGGGTTCTGCCTGCCGCCTGCCCTACCGGGAGACCCTGCATGACCCTGTCCGATCCGCGCCGCGCCCTGCTTCCGCTTGCCCTCGCCCTGGCCTGCGCCACCCCCGCCCTGCCCGCACTGGCACAGGGCCTGCAGACCTCGTTCGAAGCGGGCGAACCGGCACCGGCCCAGGCCGGCGGCGCCCTGCAGGTGCAGATCGGCAACGGCCCGGCCGAGCCCTATGCGGCCAAGCGCAACGTCGGCTACAGCGGCCTGCGCGCCCTGCACTACCAGGCCGGCGGTGGCAGCGCGCGGCGCGAACTGTTCGCAACCGACCTGGCCATCGACGCCGATACCACGCTGTCCTGGCTGGTGCTGCCGGAGATCGTCGGCAAGGACACGGTGGCCTCCACCTTCGTATCGCTGGACCTGCGCCTGGACGATGGCAGCCGCGTGTCGGCCAGCAGCGTGCGCGACCAGCACGGCATCGCCCTGGGCGCACAGGCGCAGGGCGAATCGAAGACGCTGTACCCGCAGCAGTGGGCACGCAAGGCCGTGCGCCTGGGCGATGTGCCGGCGCTGCGCGGCCGCCGCGTGGTCGCCATCGAGCTGGAGGTGGCCAGCGCCGAGGGCGCACCGGTCTCCGGCTGGATCGACGACGTGCGCCTGGATGCACAGCCGCGCAACGTGCCGCAGCGGGTTTCGGACTGGGTGCTGACCACCCGCGGCACCCAGGCCAACGGCACCTTCTCGCGCGGCAACAACTTCCCGGCCACCGCGGTGCCGCATGGCTTCAACTTCTGGACGCCGGTGACCGATGCCGGCGCGCTCAACTGGCTGTACCGCTGGAACGAGCAGAACGATGCGAAGAACCGTCCGCAGCTGCAGGCGCTGGCACTGAGCCACCAGCCCAGCCCGTGGATGGGCGACCGCCAGACCTTCCAGGTGATGCCCTCGGCCAGCCGTGGCGTGCCCGAGGCCGACCGTGGCAAGCGTGCGCTGTCCTTCGACCGCAGCCATGAAAGTGCACGCCCGTACCGCTACGACGTGCGCTTCGACAACGGCATCGCCGCCTCCATTGCGCCGACCGACCACGCCGCGCTGTTCCACTTCGCCTTCCCCGAGGGCGGTGATGCCAACCTGCTGTTCGACAACGTGGACGCACGCGGCGGGCTGACCCTGGATGCGGCCACGCAGTCGCTGTCCGGCTACACCGATACGCGCAGCGGCCTGTCCAACGGCGCCACCCGCATGTTCGTGGTCGCCCGCTTCGACAAACCGTGGCGCAGCAGCGGCCGCATCGACACCGGCCGCCCCACCGGCTACATCAAGTTCGATGCGGGCAGCGATCGCCAGGTGACCATGCGCATCGCCACCTCGCTGATCTCGGTCGAGCAGGCGCGGCACAACCTGGACCTGGAAATCGCCGCCGCCGATACGCTGGACAGCGTCGCTGGCCGCGCGCAGGACGCCTGGGATGCACGCCTGGCCCGCTTCGACATCGGCAATGCCAGCGACGATGCGAAGACCACGCTGTATTCCAGCCTGTACCGCCTGTACCTGTACCCCAACTCCGGCCATGAAAATGCCGGCACCGCGGCCGCGCCCGACTGGCGCTACGCCAGCCAGGCCAGTGCCGAGGACAACAACACCGACGGCAGCGCCAGCCGCAGCTTTGCGCCCGTGCGCGATGGCCAGGTGTACGTCAACAACGGCTTCTGGGACACCTTCCGCACCACGTGGCCGGCGTATGCGCTGTTCACCCCGGACGATGCCGGCAAGCTGGTGCAGGGTTTCATCGAGCAGTACCGCGCCGGCGGCTGGATCGCACGCTGGTCTTCACCGGGCTATGCGGACCTGATGGTCGGCACCAGCTCGGATGTGGCCTTCGCCGATGCGTGGCTGAAGGGCATCGGTGGCTTCGACCCGGCCGAGGCCTACGCCGCCGCGCTGAAGAACGCCACCGTGGTACCGCCGGACCGCCATGTCGGCCGCAAGGGCATGGACCGTTCGACCTTCCGCGGCTACGCCAGCGCCGACGTGCATGAAGGCATGTCGTGGACAATGGAAGGCGCGTTGAACGACTTCGGCATCGCCAACATGGCCGAGGCCCTGGCCAAGCGCGCGACCAATGCCGCCGAACGCGAGCGCTACAGCACCGAGGCCGATTACTTCCGCTACCGCGCGGCCGGCTACTCGACCCTGTTCGACCCCGCCGCCGGCTTCTTCCAGGGCCGCAAGGAAGATGGCAGCTGGCGCCTGAATTCGAAGGCCTACGACCCGCGCGTGTGGGGCTACGACTACACCGAATCCAACGGCTGGACGTTCGCCTTCACCGCCGCGCACGACGGCGAGGGCCTGGCCGCGCTGTACGGTGGCCGCGACAAGCTGGCCGCCAAGCTCGATACGTTCTTCTCGACCCCGGAAACCGCTGATCCGGCGCTGGCCGGTTCCTACGGCGGCACCATCCATGAAATGACCGAAGCGCGCGACGTGCGCATGGGCATGTACGCGCACAGCAACCAGCCGGCGCACCACATCCCGTGGATGTACCTGTACGCCGGGCAGCCGTGGAAGACCCAGCAGCACGTGCGCGAGATCCTGTCGCGCCTGTATGTCGGCAGCGAGATCGGCCAGGGCTACCCGGGCGATGAGGACAACGGCGAGACCTCGGCGTGGTATGTGCTGGCCTCGCTGGGCCTGTACCCGTTGCGCATGGGCGCACCGGAGTACGTGATCGGCTCGCCGGCCTTCGAGCATGCGCGGGTGGAACTGCAGGGCGGCGCGGTGCTGACCGTCAACGCGGCCAACAACTCGGCGCAGAACGTCTACGTGCAGTCGCTGAAGATCAACGGCAAGCCATGGACCAGGACCTGGGTGCCGCACGAGGTGATCGCCAAGGGCGCGACGCTGGACTTCGTGATGGGCCCGCAGCCCTCGCGCTGGGGCACCGGCGTGGATGATGTGCCGCGTTCGCTGACCGCGCCGGGCAAGCGCCCGCAGATGCTGCATGACCTGCTCGGCAACGGCGCCCACGCGGCGCTGGCCGATGGCCGTGCCCTGCCCGCGCTGCTGGACGACGATGCAACCACGGCCGTGCCGCTGGGCGCGGGCGCCACCATCGCACTGACCGCGGTGGGCGATGGCGCGCCGACGATGTACACGCTGACCAGCGGTGAAGGCGCGATCCGCGGTGCCGGATGGACGCTGGAAGCGCGCAGCAATGGTGGCGCGTGGGTCGTGCTGGACGAACGCAGTGGCGAGACCTTCGACTCGCCACGCCAGACCCGTCCGTTCCGCATCGCCACGCCTGCCCGGCATGCCGAGTACCGCTTGCGCCTCGGCGCGCCGGGACGCCTGGCCCTGGCCGAGATCGAACTGCTCGCCCCCGCTTCCACCCTGGCCCGTTGAGGAAACCGATGACCGCGTTCCGACTGCTGCTGTCCGCCGCCGCCCTGTCCGCCGCCCTCGCCAGCGTGCCTGCGCATGCCTTGGAGACCACCGAGGTACGCCAGGGCGTGACCCTGCACTACACCGACGCCACCGATGCGCTGGATGCACCGATGCGCGCGCGCATCATCGAGACGTTCTTCTCGGCCTACCTGCGCGAGCGGGCGGATTTCCATCCGGCCGCGCCCAGCCAGGTCGGCATCGTCATCGACCCCGGCTACGACGGCGTGGCCTATGTGGGGGAAAAGGAGAAAGCGGCCACCATCACCATCGACCCCGGCTGGCTGGCCAAGCATCCGGCTGACCTGGACCTGGTGACCCACGAAGCGATGCACATCGTGCAGGGCTATCCCAGCTACGGCGACCAGCAGGTGCCGGGCTGGCTGGTGGAAGGCATCGCCGATTACGCACGCGACCGCTATGGCATGGGCAATGCCGCGGCGGGCTGGGCGCTGCCGCAGAAGGTGGGCAAGGGGCAGACCGTGGAAAGCGGCTACCGGGTGACCGGTGCGTTCCTGAAGTGGGCCGAGGGCGAACACCCCGGCCTGGTACTTGCGCTGGACAAGGCCCTGCGCGCAGGCCAGTACACCCCGGCGCTGTGGCAGAAGCACGCCGGCAAGGCACTGCCGGCGCTGTGGGCCGAGTACGCCAAGCCGCGTTCGGATGCCCCGCCGCCGGCACCGGCACGACGCGGCAAGCGCTGAGTGGTAGCGCCGGGCCATGCCCGGCGGAATGCCTGATTCGCCGCGCTGCGCGCTCGCCGGGCATGGCCCGGCGCTACCCGATCCGGTTTCCGCTGTGCGGAAACAGAAACGCGCCCCGTGGGGCGCGTTTCTGCAGCTGTCGCGGGAACGAAGGCTTACGCCTTCTTTTCCGCTTCCAGCTGCTTGCGGATCTGCGCATCCACCGCGGCGATCGCGGTCATGTTCAGCACGCGGCGCGAGGTCGCGCTGGTGGTGAGGATGTGCACCGGCTTGTTCACGCCCATCAGGATCGGACCAATCGCCACGCCGTCGGTGAACACGCGCACCAGGTTGTAGGCGATGTTGGCCGCTTCCAGGTTCGGCAGCACGAACAGGTTGGCACGGCCCTGCAGGGTCGAGCCCGGCAGCAGCTTCTGGCGCAGGGCTTCGTCCCACGCGGTGTCGCCCTGCATTTCGCCGTCCACGTTCAGACGCGGGTTGCGCTTGAGCAGCATCTCGCGCACCTGGCGCATCTTCAGCGCATCCTTCGAATCGTGGCTGCCGAAGTTGGAGTGCGACAGCAGCGCCACCTTCGGCTCGATGCCGAACAGCTTCATGCGGTACGCAGCCTGCAGGGTCGCTTCGCACAGCTGCTCGGCGGTCGGGTCTTCCTGCACGTGGGTGTCCACGAAGAAGAACACGCCCTGCTGGTTGATCACGCCGGTCATGGCCGAGGTCGAGGTGACCTTCGGTTCCAGCGGCAGCACGCTGCGCACGTAGCCCAGCTTCTTGTGGAAGCGGCCGACGATGCCGGTCAGCATCGCATCGGCTTCGCCACGGGCAACCATCACGGCGGCGATCAGGGTCGGGCGCGAACGCATCAGGTTCTTCGCCGCGGCCACGGTCACGCCGCGGCGGCCGGTCAGGCCGTGGTAGTACTGCCAGTATTCGTTGAAGCGCGGGTCGTCATTGATGTTGGTGACTTCAATGTTCTCGCCGACCTTCAGGCGCAGGCCGAGACGCTCGATGCGCGATTCGATGACGTCCGGGCGGCCGATCAGGATCGGGTGCGCCAGGCCTTCGTCGACCACGTTCTGCACCGCCTGCAGCACCACTTCTTCTTCGCCCTCGGCGTAGACCACGCGCTGCTTGTCGTTGCGCGCGCGGTCGTAGACCGGCTTCATCATCAGGCTGGTGCGGTAGACGAACTGGGCCAGCTTGTCGCGGTAGGCGCCCATGTCGGCGATCGGACGGGCGGCCACGCCCGAATCCATCGCGGCCTGGGCCACGGCGGCCGACAGCTCCACCAGCAGGCGGCGGTCGAACGGACGCGGGATCAGGTATTCACGGCCGAAGCTCGGGGTGTCACCGCCATAGGCCGAGCCCATGTCGGTGGCCGCACGGCGGGCCAGCGCGGCGATGGCGCGCACGCAGGCGATCTTCATTTCCTCGTTGATCGCGGTGGCGCCGACATCCAGCGCGCCGCGGAACAGGTACGGGAAGCACAGCACGTTGTTGACCTGGTTCGGGTAGTCCGAACGGCCGGTGCCGATGATCGCGTCCGGACGGGCGGCGCGCGCCAGTTCCGGCATGATTTCCGGGGTCGGGTTGGCCAGGGCGAAGATCACCGGATCCGGCGCCATGGTCTTGACCATCTCGGCGGTCAGGATGCCCGGGGCCGACAGGCCCAGGAAGATGTCCGCGCCGTCGACGATCTCGGCCAGGGTGCGCTTGTCGGTGTCGCGCGCATAGCGCTGCTTTTCCGGGTCCAGGTCGGTACGACCGGTGTGGATGACACCCTCGCGGTCGAAGGCCAGGATGTTCTCCGGCTTCAGGCCCAGCTGCACCAGCATGTTCACGCAGGAAATGCCGGCCGCGCCCATGCCCGTGGTCGCCAGCTTCACTTCTTCGATCTTCTTGCCGGTGATGGCCATGGCGTTGATCACCGCGGCACCGACGATGATCGCCGTGCCGTGCTGGTCGTCATGGAACACCGGGATCTTCATGCGCTCGCGCAGCTTGCGCTCGACGATGAAGCATTCCGGAGCCTTGATGTCTTCCAGGTTGATGCCGCCGAAGGTCGGCTCCAGCGAGGCGATGATGTCGACCAGCTTGTCCGGGTCGGTCTCGTCAACTTCGATGTCGAACACATCGATGCCGGCGAACTTCTGGAACAGCACGCCCTTGCCTTCCATCACCGGCTTGCCGGCCAGTGCGCCGATGTTGCCCAGGCCCAGCACCGCGGTGCCGTTGGAGATGACCGCCACCAGGTTGCCGCGCGCGGTCAGCTCGCTGGCCTGCTGCGGGTCGGCCTTGATCGCTTCACAGGCGTACGCAACGCCCGGCGAATACGCCAGCGACAGGTCGCGCTGGGTCAGCATGGGCTTGGTTGCAGAGACCTTGATCTTGCCCGGCGGGGACATCCGGTGGTAATCGAGGGCGGCCTGTTTGAAATCTTCGTTGGACATCGACGTGGATTAATGAATGGGCAAGGGGGACAGGGGATGATACCCCCGTTGGAGGGCCTGGACCTGTCGCTATCCTGTCGCAATCATGCTGCGACCGCACAATTCCGTGCCGTATGCGACCAGTCCAGGGACCAGCTTCGGCGTTGCCCATGACAGCCATGGGTCGCCTTGAAACGTTGCGGGGCCGCGTCACTCACGTGACCGGCCCCGCGGTACCACACACCTGTGTCAGCCCTTGGCGGGCAGTGCCTCCGGCACGGCATCGACCGGCGGCGGCAGCTCGCTCTCGCGGCCGTCCAGTGCCAGCTTCAGGCGGTCACGGTCCAGCGCGCCTTCCCAGCGCGACACCACCACCGTGGCCACCGCATTGCCGATGAAGTTGGTCAGCGAGCGGCATTCGCTCATGAAGCGGTCCACGCCCAGGATCAGTGCCATGCCGGCCACCGGCACTTCCGGCACCACGGCCAGGGTGGCGGCCAGGGTGATGAAGCCGGCACCGGTGACGCCGGCCGCGCCCTTGGAGCTGAGCATGGCGACCAGCAGCAGGGCGATCTGGTGGCCCAGGGTCAGTTCGGTGTTGGTGGCCTGGGCGATGAACAGCGCGGCCAGGGTCATGTAGATGTTGGTGCCGTCCAGGTTGAACGAGTAGCCGGTGGGGACCACCAGGCCGACCACCGACTTGCTGCAGCCGGCGCGTTCCATCTTTTCCATCAGCGACGGCAGCGCCGATTCCGAGGACGAAGTGCCCAGCACCAGCAGCAGCTCGGCCTTCAGGTAGCGGGCCAGCTTGAACACCGAGAACCCGCACAGGCGGCAGACCACGCCGAGGATGACGGCCACGAACAGGAAGGCGGTCAGGTAGAACGAACCCACCAGCCAGGCCAGGTTGATCAGCGAACCGACGCCGTACTTGCCGATGGTGAAGGCAATGGCACCGAAGGCACCGATCGGGGCGGCCTTCATCAGGATGTGCACCAGCTTGAACACCGGGGCGACCAGCGCCTCCAGGAAGTTCACGATCGGCTTGCCCTTCTCACCCACCGAAGCCAGCGCGATGCCGAACAGCACGGCCACGAACAGCACCTGCAGGATGTTGCCATCGACGAAGGCGCTGATCAGCGTCTTCGGGATGACGTCCATCAGGAAGCCGACCAGGGTCAGGTCATGCGACTTCTCGACGTAGCTGTGGACCGCGGTCTGGTCCAGCTCGGCCGGGTTGATGTTCATGCCCGCGCCCGGCTGCACGACGTGCGCCACGATCATGCCGACGATCAGGGCCAGGGTGGAGAAGAACAGGAAGTACGCCATCGCCTTGGCGAAGACGCGGCCCACCGTGCGCAGGTGGGTCATGCCGGAGATGCCGGTGACGATGGTCAGGAAGATCACCGGCGCGATGATCATCTTCACCAGGTTGATGAAGGCATCGCCCAGCGGCTTCATCTTCTCGCCGATCATCGGCTCGTAGTGGCCGAGAATGGCGCCCAGGACGATCGCCACGATCACCTGGAAATACAGCTGGCGGTAAAGCGGCAACGGCTTGCTGGGCAGCGCCGGGGTGGTCGGGATGTGCATGGCGGACTCCGGAAGGGGAGAGTTCTGACGCGAACGGCCCCTGCCTGCGCAGGGATCGTCTCCGTGGATCTGGTCGCAGGCCAGGCACGGCGTGCGTGGTGGTGCGACCAATGGACGCCTTTGTACGCGCAGGGCACGCCGCCGCAGATAACCTATTGGTACTAGCCCCCCGGTTCAGGTGGCTCGGGTGCCTACACTGGCGCCGCACCGCCTGTCCCGGGGACGGCCACCGGCCCGACCTGAACGATCGGGCGCCCCCCTGCGAAAGTTCCGGCCGTTGCGGCCGTTGATGTCCTGTCCACACGTATCCGAGAGAGAGAGCCGCACCACCATGCGCCCGATTCCGACCCTGCTGGCCCTGTCGCTGGCCGCCCTGCCCGCCTTCGCCTCCGCCGCCGATTTCGACAACTGGCCGACCAAGTACGCCTTCAGCGATGGCACCGAACTGGCCGCCACCGCCAACATCGCCTACGACTACAACGACTTTTCCTCGGCCAGCGGCATCGAAGATGCTGACGCGGTGCGCCGCAAGGAATTCGGCGCGACCCTGAAGAAGAAGGGCGTGTACGACGCGATGGTGTACTACGACTTCCAGTCCGATACCTGGCTGGACGTGTTCGTGCGCTTCGAGAGCAAGGCCTTCTTCGGCCGTGATGTCGGCCGCTTCCGCTTCGGCTACATGAAGACCCCGGTCGGCCTGGACGGCAACACCTCCTCGCGCGCCGGCAGCTTCACCGAAGTCGCCCTGCCCGTGCAGGCCTTCTACGCCGCCCGCCGCACCGGTGCCGAGTGGGTGCTGGAACGCCCGCAGTACCTGCTGCAGGCTGGCGCCTACGGTGGCAAGGACCTGCAGGGTGACAACCCGGGCACCATGCAGGCCGTGCGCGCGGTCTGGACCCCGGTGAAGGCACCGGGCGACGTGGTCCACCTGGGCCTGGCCTATTCGCAGGAAAACCCGCGCGGCTACCGCGACGGCCGCGACGTGCACCACGAAGCCAGCGCCCGCCTGCGTGCGCGCCCGGAAGCCGGCCTGACCGACATCCGCCTGGTCGACTCCGGTGCCCTGGTCACCGCCGACCAGATCCGCCGCACCGGCCTGGAAGGCATCTGGATCCGCGGTCCGTTCTCGCTGCAGGGTGAAGCCCTGCAGGCCACGGTGACCCGCAAGGGCCTGCCCGACTACACCGGCAGCGGCCAGTACGCCATGGCCAGCTGGGTGCTGACCGGCGAATCGCGCCCGTACAGCGCTGGCGCGGTGGCCAACATCAAGCCGGCCCACAGCTACGGCGCGGTCGAGCTGCTGGCACGCTACAGCCGCCTGGACCTGGACGATGGCAGCATCCTTGGCGGCCGCCAGCACGACCTGACCGTGGGCGCCAACTGGTACCTGACCAGCCACTTCAAGTTCCAGGCGAACTACGTGAAGGTCGATGCCAGCCGCCGTGGCGTGCACAGCACCCCGGAGATCTTCGAACTGCGCGCGCAGATGCACTTCTGATCCCTTCCACGGACCAGAAACCGGCGGGCGTGCATGCCACGCCCGCCGGCCCTGCGTAGACTGCGCCCATGTACTGGCTCAGCCGCCATCGGATGCTGTTGCTGACCATCGCGGTGATGGTCGGTGGCACCGTGCTGTGCGCGATCGCCGCCGGCCACTTCGCCTGGCGCCGCGCGCTGGCTGCCGAAAGCAACCAGGTGCAGCGCCAGCTGCAGCTGTACGGCCAGGGCCTGCAGCAGCGCATTGACCGCTTCGGCACCCTGCCGCAGGTGATGGCGCTCGACCCGGATCTGCTGCAGGCGCTGCGCGCGCCGCTGACACCCGCCGCAACGCAGCGCCTGAACCTCAAGCTGCAGCGCGCCAACCAGGTCACCCGCACCTCGACCCTCACCCTGGTCGGCCGCAATGGCGTGGCCGTGGCGGCCAGCAACTTCGACCAGCCCTCGACCAATGTCGGCGAGGACTACGCCTACCGCCCCTACTACCAGCAGGCGCTGGCGCATGGGCGTGGCCGCTTCTACGGCATCGGCATGACCACCGGCGTGCCCGGCTACTTCATGTCCGAGGCGATCGTCGATGGCGACGGCCAGCGCATCGGCGTGATCGTCATCAAGATCGAGCTGTCCGCACTGGAACAGGAATGGCTGGGCAGCCCCGACGTGGTGCTGGCCAGCGACAACCATGACGTGGTGTTCCTGGCCAACCGCGATGCCTGGCGTTACCGCCTGCTGCGCCCGCTGGGTGCCGACGAGCGCAGCGAGATGCTCGACGCCCGCCAGTACGCCGACCGTTCGCTGCAGCCGCTGCGCGTGCGCACCGAGGACGTACTGGCCGATGGCGGGCGCATGGTGCGCCTGCTCGACCCGGCGCTGCCGCAGGCGATGCTGTGGCAGACCCTGCCCCTGCCCGACGAGGACTGGAGCCTGCACCTGCTGCACGATGCCGGCGGTGCTTCAAGCGCGGGCCGCGCCGCGGCCATGGCCGGTGCCGCCGTGTGGCTGGCACTGGGCTTCCTGGTGCTGTTCGTGCAGCAGCGCCGGCGCCTGTCGCGGCACCGCCAGCGCAGCCGCAGCGAGCTGGAAACCCTGCTCAAGCAGCACGCGCAGGAACTGCGCACCGCCCAGGACGGCCTGCTGCAGGCTGCCACCGATGCCGACAGCGGGCTCAGCCGCAGCCTCGAGCACCTGCCGCAGGGCGTGGTCATCATCGACCGCGAACTGCGCTTGGTGGCGTGGAACTCGCGCTACATCGAACTGTTCCGCTTCCCGCAGGGGCTGGTGCGGGTGGGCCGGCCGATCGAGGAGCTGTTCCGCTTCAACGCCCGTCGCGGCCTGCTCGGTCCCGGGCCGATCGACGATGCCATCGAGCGCCGCTTGAACCACCTGCGCAGCGGCCGCCCGCACATGCGCGAAAGCGAGAAGGACGACGGCACGGTGCTGGAGATCCGCGGCAATCCCCTGCCCGACGGCGGCTTCGTCACCAGCTATGCGGACATCACCAGCTACAAGAACGCCGCGCGCGAACTGCGCTCGCTGGCCGATGCGCTGGAACACCGCGTGGCCGAGCGCACCCATGACCTGGACGAAGCGCGCCGCGAGGCCGTGCAGGCCAACCGCTACAAGACCCGCTTCGTCGCCTCGGCGGTGCACGACCTGCTGCAGCCGCTGAATGCCGCGCGCATGTTCGTTTCGGTGCTGCGCGCGCGACTGAGTGGTGAAGCGCGCGAACTGAGCGAGCACGTCGATGCCGCGCTGGCCGCGCAGGACGCCATCCTCAACAGCCTGCTGGACATCTCGCGACTGGAATCGGGCTCCCTGCAGACCCGCGTGCGCGCCTTCGCGCTGTCGCCGCTGCTGGAAACCCTGGCCCGCGAGTTCGGCATCGCCGCGCAGAGCCGTGGCCTGCAGCTGCATTGGGTCGACACCCGCGCGGTGGTGGTCAGCGATGAAGCCCTGCTGCGCCGCATCCTGCAGAACTTCCTGTCCAATGCGCTGCGCTACACCCCGCGTGGGCGCGTGCTGATCGGCTGCCGGCGCGTGGGCGACCAGCTGCGCATCGAAGTGCACGACCAGGGCCCGGGCATTCCGGAAAGCCTGCAGGGCGAGATCTTCGAGGAATTCCGCCGCCTGAACGATGGCGTCGAACAGGAACGCGGCGCCGGCCTGGGCCTGGCCATCGTCGAGCGCATCGGCCGACTGCTCGGCCACCGCATCAGCCTGCGCTCCACCCTGGGCAAGGGCAGCGTGTTCGCGGTGAGCGTGGCGCTGGGGCACGCCGACGATGTGGCCGCGCCGGCACCGCCGCCGGTGCTGGCCGCCGAACCGTCCGACGACAGTCCGCTGCGCCAATGCCGCGTCTGGAGCATCGATGATGATCCACGTGTGTGCGCGGCCACCCGCGCCCTGCTGGAGCGCTGGGGCTGCAACGTGGAACTGGCCGATGGCCCGCACGGCGCACTGGAAATCGCCAGCGCGCTGAACGTGCCGCAGTTGCTGCTGCTGGACGTGCGCATGGGGCAATGGCACGGGCCGGATCTGTACGAAGCGCTGTGCACGCTGTGGCAGGCACGCCCGCCGGTGATCCTGGTGACTGCCGAGCGCGATGACGCGCTGAAGGCGCATGCCGCCGAACAGGGCTGGGGCATGGTGGCCAAGCCGGTGAAGCCGCCCGCGCTGCGCGCGTTGATGACGCAGATGCTGTTGCGGCATCGGGGGTAACGTCGAGCCTGCTCGACTGCAATGCTCCGCTTCCTGTAGAGCCGAGCCCACGTTCGGCTGCAGTGCCTGGTAGAGTCGAGCTTGCTCGACTGGAGCCGCAAACACCAGTCGAGCAAGCTCGACTCTACGTAGCTCAATTTACCTTGGAATCCTGCAGCAGCAGGTCCAGTTCGGGCTGGGCCAGAGCCCAGTCGAGGTCGTATTCCATCTGGAACTCCCACTCCCGCAGCTGTGCGGGTGCAGCGAGCAGCTCCTGCAGCCGGTCATTCGCCTCTTCGGGATCGTGTACCCGATACAGTAGAACGCGCTCGCCACGGGCGGTGATGCGGGCAAGGAAAACGGCATTGCCGTCCGCCTCAACGCTCGATTCGAGCTGACCTTCCAGACGCGTGACCACCTCCAGCTCTTCCGGGGTGGGCATGCCGTTGTCACCCAACTCTCTGCAGGCGATGCCGATCCGCAGATGCCAGGGGAATGCCTCCCGGCCTGCAAAGCTCCGCAGCGCCGTGTTGACCACCACCACCGCAGGATCCTCGCCGAGGGTCGTGTTGATGAGGGCGTAGAACGGCGCCGGGATCGCCCGCATCGGTCAGATCCCGCCGGCGTCGCCTTCCGGCTCCAGCGCCTTCACCAGCACCGCCGCCTGGGTGCGGCTGTGGCACTCGAGCTTCTTCAGGATGGCGGTCACGTGCACCTTCACCGTGTTCTCGGCCAGGCCCAGTTCGTAGGCGATCTGCTTGTTGAGCAGGCCATCGGCCAGGCACAGCAGCACGCGGAACTGCTGCGGGGTGAGCTGGGCCAGGCGCGCGGCCAGCAGCGCATCGGATTCGCTGCGTTCCGGCGCCATCGCCGGGAACCACAGGCTGCCGTCGAGCACGGCCTGCACCGCCTGGCCGATGGTCTCGGCCGGGGCGGATTTGGGGATGAAACCGGCGGCACCGAACTGCTGGGCGCGGCGGATCACCCGCGGGTGGTCGTTGGAGGAAAGGATCACCACCGGGATATCCGGATGCGAGCCGCGCACGTGCAGCAACGCGGAAAAACCGTGCGCACCGGGCATGGTCAGGTCCAGCAGCACCAGGTCCACCTCGGGCTGGGCGTCGAGGGCTTCGGCCAGGGCATCGGCGCTGGCCACCTCGCGCACCTGTGCCAGCGGCAGGCTCTGCCGCAGCGACTGCACCACCGCCGAACGCAGCAGCGGGTGGTCATCGGCGATCAGGATGGTGTATTCGCTCATGGGGCCATTGTACGTGCAGGCCGGCAGGGTCAGCGCCCGGCCGGCTCCACGCTGCTGCGCCAGGCATCGAGGAACTGGCGGCGCTTCAGCGCATCCAGGTACACCAGCAGGCCCGGGCCGAGCTGGATCGGGCGACGGCTGCGTCCGGGTGCGTCGTCGCTGCGCGCGTTGCCGGTGACGATCGGCATCAGCCGTGCCTCGCGCGAGAGCACCTGCTGGCCACGCGGCGACAGCAGGTAATCGAGGAAGCGGCGCGCCTCTTCCGGGTGCGGCCCGGTACGCGGTATCACCGCCGTGCGCAGCACCACCAGGGTGTAGTCCTCCGGCTCGATGATGGCCAGCGGCGCGCCGCCATCGATGCGTGCCTGGGCATACGAACCCAGCACGTTGTAGACCAGCGACAGTTCGCCGCTGGCGACCTTGTCCAGCAGCACGCCGGTGCGCTCCTCGCGCAGCACCGCGTTGTCGCCCAGCGCGCCCAGCAGCGCGCCGGCGATGCTGCCACGCTGCGCGTCCTGGGTGGCCAGCAGGTAGCCCACGCTGCTGCGTTCGATATCGTAGGTGCCGACCCGGCCGCGCAGCGGCGTGCCCTCGGCGCGCAGCAGGTCCAGCAGCTGGCGCCGCGTATGCGGGGCCTTGGCGGCCGGCAGGCGGCGGGTGTTGTAGACCATCACCACCGGCTCGTAGCTGATGCCGAACGCCTCGCTGCGCCACTGCGCCCAAGCCGGCAGCGCGGCGGTCTGCGCCGAGCGGTGCGGCAGTGCATGGCCGTCGTTCACCAGCTTGGTCTGCAGGTCCATGCCGCTGGAAATCAGCAGGTCCGGCGACTCCGGCCCGGCGCGATCGTGCAGGTAACGCGCGTACAGGTCCTGGGTGATGATGTCCTCGTACACCACTTCGGTGCCGGGGTGCAGACGCTGGTAATCGGCGATGACCACCGCGAACACCTCGATGTCGGTGCTGCCGTGGATGCGCAGCTGCGCGGTGGCCGGGCCCTGCGCGGCGAAGCGGCGCACATCGCCGGGCGCGGCCAGCGCCGGCAGCGCCAGCAGCAGGGCGAAGGCGGTGGCGAACAGGCGGATCATGGACTGCTCCGGGGCAGGCGGATGGTGGCGACCAGGCCGCCCTGCGGGCGGTTGCTCAGGTCGATGTGGCCGCCGTGGCTGTCGACCACGCGCTTGACGATGGCCAGGCCCAGGCCGGCGCCACCGGCCGGTGCGCCCTCGCCACGGGCGAAGCGCTCGAACACGCGTCCGGCATCGGCCGCAGCAATGCCGGCGCCGTGGTCGGCGATGGTCAGCACCGCCTGCCCGCCTTCCACGGTCAGCGCGATCTGCAGCGGGCCGTCACCGCCGTACTTCAGCGCGTTGTCGACCAGGTTCTTGATCGCCTCGCGCAGCAGCAGCGCATCGCCGTGCACCTGCACCAGCTCGGCGGTCATCGCCAGCTGCACGCGCGGCGCAGGACCGGCCTGCGGCAGTGCTTCGTGCAGAGCCTGGTGCACGGTCTCGGCCAGGTCCACGGCAGCGAAACGCTGCAGGTTGGAACGGTGGATCACGCTGGCATCGCTGAGCAGCTGGTTGAGCAGGCGGCTCATGTGGGTGGCATTGCGCTCGATGGCCTGCAGGCTGCGCCGCATGTCGTCCGGGTCGTCGTCATCCAGTGCCAGCTGCGCCTGCGCGCGCAGTGCGGCCAGCGGCGTGCGCATCTGGTGCGCGGCCTCGGCCATGAACGCACGCAGCGTCTCGTTGCTGCTGGACAGGCGTTCCATGAAGCGGTTCAGCGCGGCCACCATCTGGTCCATTTCGCGCGGCACGCGCGCATCCAGCGGCTTCAGGTCGGACGGCTCGCGCCGTGACAGTTCGCGCTCCACCCGCACCAGCGGACGGAACGCACGGTGCACGCCGAAGGCCACCAGTGCGAGCAGCAGCAGCGACAGCACGCCGATGGCCAGCAACGCGCGGTTGACCATGTCCTGCGCCAGCGCCTCGCGTGCACGGCGGGTCTGCCCCACCTGCACCTGCACTTCGCCCTGCGCGGACGCGGCGGCGAAACTGCGGCTGACCACCACGAAGCGCACGGTCTCGCCACTGTAGGACGCATCGAACAGCTGCGGCTGCGTGCCCGGCCGACGCGGTGGCGCGGGCAGGTCGCCATAGCCGGTGATGAGGTTGCCGCGGCTGTCGGCCACCCGATAGAACACGCGGTCCTCCGCCGCCATCGCCAGCAGATCCAGCGCGGCGTACGGCAGGTCCACCTGCCATTGGCCATCGACCAGCGCCACCGAATCGGCGATGGACAACGCCGAGGACACCAGCAGGTGGTCGTAGGAACGGTTGGCGGCGCGCTGGCCGTAATCGCGCGCGGCAAACAGCAGGGCCACCGCGAACACCGCCAGCAGCGTGCCCAGGTACAGCAGCAGGGTGCGCCGCAGCGAACCCGGCGCGGCTACCGCGCTGCGGGCCTCAGCCATCGCCATCGCTGCTGCCGTCGCCGGCTTCTTCCAGCAGGTAGCCGACACCCCGCACGGTGGTGATGCGCAGCGGCGCACCGGCCAGCTTCTTTCTCAGGCGACCGATGTACAGCTCGATGGCATTCGGCCCGGCTTCGTCGTCGAAGCCGAACAGGCCGTTGCCGATCTCGTCCTTGCCAACCACCTGGCCGAGGCGGCCGACCAGGATTTCCAGCAGCCGGTATTCGCGGTTGGGCAGTTCGATCGGCTCACCGTCCACGCTGACGCGGTGCGCGGCGTTGTCGAACTGGAAGCCACCGACCTGCACCACTTCGCTGGCCTGGCCGCGTGCACGGCGCAGCAGCACGCGGCAACGCGCCTCGAATTCGCGGAAGTCGAAGGGCTTGCCGAGGTAATCGTCGGCGCCGACGTCCAGTGCCTGCACGCGGTCTTCGATGCCATCGCGCGCGGTCAGCATCAGCACCGGCGTGCTGTCGCCGCGCTCGCGCATGCCGGCCAGCACGCGCAGGCCATCCAGCTTGGGCAGGCCGATGTCCAACACCACCAGGTCGAAGCTCTGGTAACGCAGCACGCTGGCGGCGGCCAGGCCGTCGGCCTGCCAGTCCACCGCGTGGCCGCTGCGGCGCATACGGCGGATGATGGCATCGGCCAGATCCGGATTGTCTTCGACCAGCAGCAGGCGCATCGGCGGGCAACGGAGGGACGCAGGGGGAAGCGAATGCTACCGCGTGCGGCGCGGCGGCGTGTGGCGGGCCTTCCGCCGGGCACGGCCCGGCGCTACCGGGGATCACGGTGCCGATGCCTTCCGCCGGGCACGGCCCGGCGCTACCGGGATCGCGGTGCGGACGCATCCCGGGGCACCGTAGCGGTGGTAGCGCCGGGCCATGCCCGGCGAGCGCAGCGGCCCGTTTTACGCTGCACCGCACAAACCGCTGACAGGACGATGACAGCTACCGCAACCCAGACTGCGGCCGCGCACCATCCGGTGCCCACGATTGCCGCGCGCCCGGCGCGCACCTGGGAGGGTTTGTGGAACTGAAGTTTGCCTGGCAGCGCCCCGCCGCCATGATGGCCCTGGCTGCGCTGGCCGCGCCGGCCTTTGCTGAAGACGACCGGCCGGTCACCGCCACCGTCGGCGGCCGCCTGCACCTGGATTTCGCCACGTTCGACAACGACGACCGTGGCACCCCGAACAAGGACGACACCGAGATCCGCCGCGCCTGGGTGGACGTGTCGGGCAAGTTCTTCGTGGTCGACTACAAGGCCGAAGCGGACTTTTCCGGCGACCGCGTCGAGGCCAAGGACGTCTACCTCAGCCGCAGCTTCGGCAAGGCCGGCAAGCTGACGGTCGGCCAGTTCAAGCAGTATTTCTCGCTGGATGACCGCACCAGCTCCAACTACGGCAGCTTCCTGGAACGCGGCAACGCCGGCACCACGCTGGCGCCGCTGTACCGCCTGGGCGCGTCCTGGCAGGCCAATCCGGGTGATTTCACCTGGGCGGCCAGCCTCTACAGCCTGGAAAGCATCGATGCCTGGCAGGTGAAGGGCCGCGCCGCCGGTGGCCGCGTCACCTGGGCACCCTCGCCCAGCGACGGCGACGTGCTGCACCTGGGCCTGTCGCTGGCCCATGAGGCCTACGACAACCCCGGCAGCAACGGCACCCCGGGCCTGAAGATCCGCCCGCGCCCGGCCGGCCACCTGTCCGACGAGAGCCGCCTGACCCTAGTCGACTTCTCCGCCGGCCGCGATACCGACGTGAACAAATGGTCGCTGGAATACGCGCAGGTGCGCGGCCCGCTGTCCTGGCAGGGCGAATTCAGTGGCGCCACCTTCGATGACGGCGCCCAGCGCGGCGACGTGATGGCCGCCTACGGCATGCTCAGCTGGTTCGTCACCGGCGAAAGCAAGGCCTACGACCGCAAGACCGGCCGCTTCGCGCGGGTCAAGGACATCCGCCACAAGGCCGGTGCCTTCGAAGTGGCGCTGCGCTACGACCAGATGTGGGGCGCGCAGCACCTCGATGGTGCGCCGGACCTGCGCCGCGGCAGCACCGCTGCGTGGACGCTGGGCGGCAACTGGTACCTGCGCGACAACCTGCGCTTCATGCTCGACGTGATCGAAAGCCGCAACCGCGACCGCCTGGCCGGGGTGACGCTGGACCGCACGCGCGCGGTCACCGGCCGCCTGCAGTTCGACTTCTGAGCCACGCACTCCCTCCCCCCTCCCCCCTCTTCAACCGCAGTACGCAAGGAGTCCGCAGATGATGCTGAGCATCCTCGGCTTTGGCATGGTCATTACGTTCATGTACTTGATCATGAGCAAACGACTGTCGCCGCTGGTCGCCCTGATCACCATCCCGATCATCTTCGCCCTGCTGGGCGGATTTGGCGCCAACATCGATGAAATGATGCTGGAAGGCATCAAGAAGATCGCGCCGACCGGCGTGATGCTGATGTTCGCCATCCTCTACTTCGGCGTGATGATCGATGCGGGCCTGTTCGACCCGCTGGTGCGGGTGATCCTGCGCTTCGTCAAGGGCGATCCGATGAAGATCGTGCTCGGCACCGCCGTGCTGGCGATGCTGATCTCGCTCGACGGCGATGGCTCGACCACCTACATGATCACCGTCTCGGCGATGCTGCCGCTGTACCAGCGCCTGGGCATGAACGCGCTGAACATGACCTGCGTGACCATCCTCGCCGGCGGCGTGATGAACCTGACCCCGTGGGGCGGCCCGACCGCACGCGCAGCCACCGCGCTGCACGTGGACCCGGCCGATGTGTTCGTGCCGCTGATCCCGTCGATGGTGATCGCCTGTGCCGGCGTGCTGCTGCTGGCCTGGTACCTGGGCATGAAGGAACGCCGCCGCCTGGGCGTGGTCACCCTGCCGCAGGGTGGCAGCTGGATGGACAACAGCGTGTCCGATGACAACAACGCGCTGCCGTCGGTGGAAGACGCCGAGGACATCAAGCGGCCGAAGCTGCTGTGGGTGAACCTGGCACTGACCCTGGCCCTGATGGGCGCGCTGATCGCCGGCGTGCTGCCGATGCCGGTGCTGTTCATGGTCGGCTTCGCCATCGCCCTGGTCATCAACTACCCGAACCTGGCCGAGCAGCGCCGCCGCGTGGTCAACCACGCCGGCAACGTGCTGTCGGTGGTCGCATTGATCTTCGCCGCAGGCATCTTCACCGGCATCCTCAACAACACCGGCATGGTCGAGGCGATGTCGCACAGCTTCCTGGCGATCATCCCGGAATCGTGGGGCCCGTACCTGGCCGTCATCACCGCCATCGCGTCGATGCCGTTCACCTTCTTCATGTCCAACGACGCCTTCTACTTCGGCGTGCTGCCGATCCTGTCCGAGGCCGCCGGCAACTACGGCATCACCCCGGTGGAAATGGCCCGCGCCTCGCTGGCCGGGCAGCCGGTGCACCTGCTCAGTCCGCTGGTGCCGTCCACCTACCTGCTGGTGGGGTTGGCCAAGGTCGAATTCGCCGACCACCAGAAGTTCACCCTGAAGTGGGCGATCGCCATCTCGCTGCTGTTGATGGTCGGCGGCCTGCTGTTCGGCCTGTATCCCTTCGCATCCTGATCCGGACACCAAGGAGCCTTCTGCAATGACGCTTCGAATCGCTTACGTCACCAGCGGCATGGGCAGTGTCGGCACTGCCATCTGCCAGAGCCTGGCCCGTTCCGGCCACACCGTGGTCGCCGGCTGCGCACCGAACTCGCCGCGCAAGGCCAACTGGCTGCGCGAGCAGCGCGAACAGGGCTTCGACTTCATCGCCTCCGAAGGCAACGCCACCGACTGGGCCTCGACCACGGCGGCCTTCGCCAAGGTGCGTGCCGAGGTGGGCGAGGTGGACGTGCTGGTCAACAACTCCGGCGGCAGCCGTGACCTGCTGTTCCGGCAGATGACGGTGGAAGATTGGAATGCAGTGATCGCCTCCAACCTCAACGCGCTGTTCAACCTGACCAAGCAGGTGGTCGACGGCATGGCCACGCGTGGCTGGGGCCGCATCGTCAACATCGGCTCGGTCAGCGCGCACAAGGGCCAGATCGGCCAGGTGAACTACGCGACGGCGAAGGCGGCGATGCACGGTTTCAGCCGTGCGCTGGCTGCTGAAGTCGCTTCGCGCGGGGTCACCGTGAACACCTTGTCGCCGGGCTACATCGCCAGCCAGGCGATCAGCAGCTTCCCGCCGGACGTGCTGGACCGGTTGGCCGCCTCGGTGCCGGTGCGTCGCCTGGGCCGCCCGGAAGAAGTGGCCGGCCTGGTGGCCTGGTTGGCTTCGGATGAAGCCTCGTATGTGACCGGTGCGGATTACCCGGTGAATG
The DNA here is from genome assembly GCF_016624625.1 of Stenotrophomonas sp. S41. Classification (NCBI taxonomy): domain Bacteria; kingdom Pseudomonadati; phylum Pseudomonadota; class Gammaproteobacteria; order Lysobacterales; family Lysobacteraceae; genus Stenotrophomonas; species Stenotrophomonas sp. S41. The sequence goes on from NZ_JACVTV010000006.1 coordinate 51,736, forward strand.
GTGGGCTGTACATGGGTTGAGGCCCATCCACGCACGGCGTGGATCTACTGTTTCAGTAGAGCCACGCCACGCGTGGATGCTTCATGCCCCTGCCGGTCAGAAGTCCGCAGCCACCGTCATGAACACCTGGCGCGGTGCGCTGGCATGGATGGCGTAACGCGTACCATTCGGGTCGGTCGGTGCGAACGAACTCAGCTGGCCGGCATACCGCTTGTTGGTCAGGTTGGTCGCGTTCAACGACACGCGGATGTTGCGCAGGCCCATGCCCGGCCCGAAGTCATAACCGGCGCCCGCATCAAAGGTGGTCACGCCCGGCACCGACTGGTCGTTGGTGTAGGTGTAGTAGCGCTTGCCGGTGTACTTGGCGCGCAGGCTGGCGAAGAAGCCATCGCGGTTCCAGCTGATTTCGCTGGACGCCATGCGCTGCGGCGTGTCCACGGTGATCTTGCCGGCCACCGGCACGATCTCGCCACCCGAGGTGTAGTTGTCCTCGTAGGTGGTCTTGTTCCAGGACAGCGCGTTGTACCACTGCAGGCCGTCGATCGGCTTGAGGATGAAGGTCAGCTCGGCACCGTGGCTCTTCACCGAACCCACGTTGATGAAGCGGGTGACGCACTCCGGGCGCGTGCCGACTTCGATGCTCGAGCACGGGTTGAGCGACAGCAGGCGGTTGTCGAACGTCACGTTGTACGCGGCGATCGATGCCTGGTACTTCTCACCGAAGGTACGGAAGCCGGCTTCCAGGCTCTTGGACTTCTCCGGTTCCAGCCCGGCGCTGGCCGCGAACGATTCCGGCGAGACCTGCAGCGGGCCACCGCTGCCACCGCCAACGAAGGCCGCGATGTTCTCGGCATACGAAGCGAACAGCTCGTTGTTGGCATTGAGCTTGAAGCCCACGCCGACCTGCGGCAGCACCGATTCCTTGGCGGTCAGCGTGCCCGAAGCGATGCTGGTTTCCACACCGCCCTTGGCGGTGGCGCGCATGCGCGTGTTCGGGCTCTTCAGGCCCACGTCCACGGTCAGGCGCTGGTCGAGGAAGCGCATGCGGTCCTGCACGTAGAACTGCTGCGTGCGGATGTCGAAGTCCTGGTTGAACAGCAGGCGGTCCGGGTTCTTCAGGTACAGATCATCCAGGAACGGGCCGCTGATGTAATAGAAATTGCGCGACACGTTGTGGTCGTTCTGCTCGTACCACAGGCCGGCTTCCAGCTCGTGGATGCCCACCTGCCACGACAGCGCGGCGGTCAGGCCGTCGCGGTTGATGGTGTAGTTGGTGCTGCGGATCGAGATCGGCAGCATCTGGTCGGTGCCCGGGTAGGACGGCTGGCCCGGCGCCCACCAGTGGCCCTGGCCACGGTTGTCGTGGTGGTAGGCCACCAGCTTCAGGCGCCCCTGCTCGCCCAGGCGCAGGTCGGCGTCGACCGAGTACAGGTTGTCATCACGCAGCGCGCGGCTCTGGTAGTACGCATCGTCGATGCTGTTGACGCCGCCACTGAACTGGCACTTGGCCGGATCACGCGTACCCGGCGCGCAGTAGGCAGCGGCGACGGCGCGGTCCCAGTCCGGTGCGTAGATGTTCCAGTCCCAGCCCAGGCCGCGGTCCAGCATGTCCTTGGACAGGTAGGCGTAGTTGGCCTGGCTGGCGCGCGAGGTGGCGACGAACGCACCGAAGCGATGGTCGCCGACATTCCACACGGCCTTGGCGTTGAACTGGCGCGTGGTCTGGTTCTGGTACGGCGCGGCCCACATGTCCTGGTCCTGGTGCACGCCGGAGACGTAGGCCGAGAAGCCATTGATGTCGCCGGTATCCACGCGCAGGTAACCGCGGCGCTGGTTGTTGTCACCGACGGTGACGCTGGCACGGCCGCCGAATTCGGTGGACGGGTCCATCGAGAAATACTGGATGGTGCCGCCGAGGTTGCTGGTGGAGGCCACGCCCAGCGAGCCGATGCCCTGCGACAATTCGGCGCCGGCGAGGTTCTCGGCAATCAGCGCGCGGGCGATGCTCAGGCCGTTGTAGTTGCCGTAGCTGTTGTCGCCCAGCGGAATGCCATCGAGCGTGTAGCCGAGACGGCTCTTGTCGAAGCCGCGCAGGCTGATGGTCTGCGATTCTTCGTTGGCGCCGAAGGCATCGTTGGACTGCACCGACACGCCGGGCAGGCGGTCGAGGATCTTCTGGCCACTGGTGCCCGGCGGCAGCACCTGCTTGTCGACGGCGGTGATGCGCTGCACCTGGCGGGTTTCGCCTTGGCCGATGACGGACACGGTGTCGAGCGTCTGTGCGCTCAGCGCGGCGTCGGCGGTGGCATCGGTGGTTTCAGCGGCATGGGCGCTGGCGGCGGAAAGCGCGATCGCGACGGCGATCGTGAGGTGTCGGGTCTGCATGTGGATCCATTGCATGGGGGGAGTCCGCCGCGACTCGGCACGGCGCGAGGCCACTATGCGAATGGAAGATGAAATGTTTTTTACGAAGTGGCGCGGGTGTTGCGGGCAGTGACGTGCGTCTCGTTCGTGGGGTTTTGGTGGCAGGGCTGCGCCCTGCACCCGCAGAATCAACGTCAACGTCCAGAGCAAGAGCGGCTATCCGTGGAATGGCGGGGCACTGTGGGTTTGCGGGGACGCCGTAAACCCGTCCATGGGGGCTCGGTCGCCGCTTGCTCGTGTGCGCTGTCCTGCGCACACGGCAAGACCGGGGTTGGGCGTCCTGCCCAACCCGCTCGAGGCATGCCTCGGGCCCATGCGGCTCACGCCCCCGCAACCGGACCCACCCCGCCTTTGACAGTTTCCTGCGAGCTGTTGGAACCTGCCGCTGATGGAACCTGCTGCTGTTGGTGGGTGCCGACCGTTGGTCGGCACAGGGTCGGATCCCGTTGCTTGGCAACGGGCTCTGACCCCGGTTCTGTTTTTGATTTTTGCGACCGTTTTCGGTGGGGCTTCCACCAACGCCTTTCACTCCGGCGCCAGCTGGTCCATCCGTATGCGATTGGCGAACAGCGAGAACGCCAGCATTCCCGCCAGGCCATTGGCCCGGCTCACCCAATGCGGCAGCCAGCGCGGTGGCTTCAGTACGCCGCTCTCGAACAACGGTGCGAACGCGATCGCGTCGGTCAGGCTCATCTTGCCGGCGAACAACCAGCGGCAGACCTGCAGGCGGTCCTCGGCCAGCATGTGGCGGAAGAACGTGTGCACCGACACCAGCCCGCGCAGGTACACCGTGTCCTTGGTGAAGGCGAGGCCGCCGCTCGGTGGTACGCCGCGGAACACACGCTGCGCCGAGGCGAAGCTTTCCTCCGGGTTCTGCCCGGCATCGCAGAAGTAGCGGTACACCTCGATGAAATCCGCACCTTCGCGTGCCATCGCGATGGCTTCGGTACGCAGGCTGATGCGCTTCAAACGCTCGATGTCGATGCTGCCGGTGATCTGCTCGGCGAACGTGGCCAGGCCTTCCTGGGTGGCGGTCACCCGTGGCGAGGACAGCGCCAGGCTGGGCAGCACCGGTTGTTCGCGGCCGTTCAAGGCAGTCAGCGAATGCACCAGCGCTTCGTGGTGGAACAGCTGCGCGCGGTCGTAGGCGCTGAAGCGTGCACTGGTGCGCAGACGGATGCGGGTCGGGCCGGCAGCAGCCTTGGACACCAGCTCCGGGTCCAGCTGCACCTGGATGATCCGCGATTCGAAGAAGCCATCGAGGTCGTTCTGCAGCTGCAGCTGCAGGGCGATGGCGGAGACGGGCACCTGTTCTTCCGGGGCCAGCAGTTCGCTGTCGAGCTCGCTGGCGATCTGGATGAAGTGGCGGGCCGCTTCGCGCGTGCTCGGGCCGTTGCCGGGCAATGGCTGCTCCGGCGCACCGAACAGCTGCACGGAACAGCGATCGACAGCCGCAGTGCCCAAGCCTTCCAGCAGCTGCGCGGCCAGGTCCCAGCTCTGCGCGGACTGCTGCACGTAATGGCCCAACGGATGGCTGGGATCACATTCGGCGGCGATGGCGGCCAGCGCGCGGCGTTCCTCGCTGAAGTCCAGTTTCGGATAGTCCACCTTCGGCAGCACCGGCTGGCCGCGCGCCACGCTGTCCAGGAACGGTGCCTGCACCGTCGCCGGCCAACTGGTCAGCCCCAGCAGGCGGATGCCGCCCACGGCCTCGACCAGTCGCGCGTCGAGCGCCGCATGGTGGGCCACGTCATGGTCCAGCGTCGCGGTCGTTTCCATGGGCGGACTATAGCGCCCTGCCCTGGGTTTGGTCGTTTCAAGCAGAACCCGGTAGTTGCCAACCTTGGTTGGCATCCGCCGCAGGCGGGGCTTCGGACACACCCGTGCCAACCAGGGTTGGCACCTGCCAGGAGCAGGCAGAGGCGGGTCCGTTGCAGGGTTCAGAGCCCATTGCGATGCAATGGGATCCGACCCCGCGATACCCATCAGCGCCGGCGGTTCTTGCTCGCCGGGCGGAACTGCTGGCCCTTGCCCTTCTTGCCGCCGCGCTCCTGCGCGGTCTCGGCCTGGCGCACGGCCAGCTTGGCGGCGGCAGCCGCCACTTCTTCCTTCAGCTTGAAGTAGTTCTGCAGCCGGCTCTCTTCGATCTCACCGGCATCGATGGCCGCGCGCACCGCGCAGCCCGGTTCCTGCTGGTGCATGCAGTCGTTGAAGCGGCACTGCGCCGCCAACGCTTCGATATCGGCGAAACCGCCTTCGGCCAGCGTCTCTTCGCCGGTCGGCTTCAGCTCACGCATGCCCGGCGTATCGATCAGGCACGCGCCCATCGGCAGCGGCATCAGCGCGCGGTGGGTGGTGGTGTGGCGGCCGCGCGAATCGTTGGCGCGCACCGCATTCGTCTTCATCCGCTGCTCACCCAGCAGGGTATTGGTCAGCGTGGATTTGCCGGCCCCGGACGAACCGACCAGCACCACCGTGCGACCCGGGCCCAGCCACGGTTCCAGCACGGACACGCTGTCGGCATCCAGGCCATTGATCGCGTGCAGCGCGATGCCCTGCATCTCCAGCTCCTCCAGCACCGCCAGCGCGTCTTCGCTGTACTCGGTCTGGTCGGCCTTGGTCAGCACCACCACCGGCTCGGCACCGCCGCCGCCCACCAGCAGCAGGTAGCGCTCGATGCGGCGCGGGTTGAAGTCGGCGTCCAGGCCACAGACGATGAACACCGTATCGATGTTGGCCGCGATCACCTGCTGGTGGTAATGCTCGCCGGCCGCGCCACGCTTGATGGCGGTACGCCGCGGCAGCAGGGCGACGATGCGGATGCCGTCCAGCAGCACCCAATCGCCCACCGCCGGCCGTTCATGGCTGGGGAAGCGCGGGCGCTGCCATTCCGGCAGCGACTCGGCCTTGATCGAGGCCTCCGGGCCATCGGCCACCACGTAGTGGGTGCGGTGCTGTTCGATCACCCGCGCCGGACGGGCCTGCGGGTGCTCGGCCATCGCGGCCTGCCAGTCGGCCTGCTGCGGCGGGCCCGGCCAGGGCCAGCCGATGGTCTGCAGGGCGTTGAAATCGGGGGTCTGGGTCATCGCCGCCATTCTAACCGGCCCAATGCCCTGCCAGCCCAACAACGGCAGGCCCTGGGGCCTTGCCATGCACTGCAGCAATTCCGGTAGGATGGAAACCCCATGCCTTTTGACGGCCCAGCCCCATGTCCACCCCCTCGCACAAGCCCCTGGCCACCCGCGAGCGCCTTTCCGAAGTGCGCTACGAGATCCGCGGAGAGCTGGCCCGGCGAGCGCGGGAGCTGGAGGCGCAGGGCCGCAAGCTGATCAAGCTGAACATCGGCAACCCGGGCAACTTCGGCTTCCGTGCGCCGGAACACCTGCAGCACGCCATCGCCGATGACATGGGCCGCACCGATCCCTATACCCACCAGCAGGGCCTGCCGGTGGCCCGCGAAGCCATCGCCGCCGCCTATGCGCGCCGTGGTGCGCCCGATGCCCACCCGGACCGCGTGTTCGTCGGCAACGGCGTCAGCGAGCTGATCGACCTGTCGCTGCGCGCCCTGCTGAACCCGGGCGACGAAGTGCTGGTGCCCTCGCCGGACTACCCGCTGTGGTCGGCGGCGGCCATCCTCAACGACGGCCGCCCGGTGTACTACCGCTGCGCGCCGGAGAACGGCTTCCAGCCCGACCCGACCGAGATCGAGACGCTGGTGTCCTCGCGCACCCGCGCCATCGTGCTGATCAACCCGAACAACCCCAGCGGCGCCAGCTACCCGCGCGAGCTGCTGGAGCGCGTGGTCGAGATCGCCCGCCGCCACAACCTGCTGCTGCTGGTCGACGAGATCTACGACCAGATCCTGTACGACGACGCGGTGTTCCAGCCGGTCGCGCCGCTGGCCGGCGACCACCCGTGCCTGACCTTCAGCGGCCTGAGCAAGGTGCACCGTGCCTGCGGCTGGCGCGTGGGCTGGGCCCACCTCACCGGCGACGATGCGCGCCTGGGTGAATTCCGCGCAGCGCTCGACCTGCTCAGCGCGCTGCGCCTGTGCGCCAACGTGCCGGGCCAGTACGCCATCGACGCCGCAGTGAACGGCCCGGACACCATTTCCGAACTGTGCGCGCCCGGCGGCCGCCTGTATGAAACCCGCCGCGCGGTGATCGAGGCCTGCAACGCCAGCGAGCACCTGTCGCTGGTCGCCCCGGCCGGCGCCCTGTACGCGTTCCCGGCCGTGGTCGGTGCCGCCGCCAAGGGCTTCGACGACCACAACTTCGCGCTGGACCTGATGAACGACGAGGGCGTGCTGGTCGTGCCGGGTTCGAGCTTCAACGTGCCCTACCGCCACCACTTCCGCGTGACCCTGCTGCCGGAAGCCTCGGTGATGCGCGATGTGTTCGCGCGCATCGACCGCGTGCTGGCCCGCCGCGCCGAAGACGCCACCAAGGTCGTGCCGCTGAAGCCGCGCCGTTCGGTGGCCTGAGCGTGGCGCTGTCCTACCTGGCGCTGGGCGACTCGTACACCATCGGCGAAGCGGTCGCGGTTGAAGGCCGCTGGCCGCACCAGCTGGCTGCCGCACTGCGTGCGCAGGGCGTGGACCTGGCCGACCCGCAGACCATCGCCACCACCGGCTGGACCACCGACGAGCTGGACGCCGGCATCGATGCCGCCGCACCGCAGTGCCCGTTCGATTTCGTCAGCCTGCTGATCGGGGTCAACAACCAGTACCGCGGGCGCCCGCTGGACGAGTACCGCCAGCAGTTCGAGGCCCTGCTGCAGCGTGCGATCGGCTTTGCCGGTGGCGATGCCGGCCGCGTGCTGGTGCTGTCCTTCCCCGACTGGGGCACGACCCCGTTCGGTGCCGGCAGCGGCCGTGACCTGGCTCGCATCGAGATCGAGACCGACGAATTCAACGCCGCCGCCGAGGTCATCAGCACCCAGCAGGGCGTGGCCTTCGTCGACATCACCGACATCAGCCGCACGCACGGCGCCGACCCGGCGATGATCGCCGAGGACGGCCTGCATCCCTCCGCGCGGATGTATGCGTTGTGGGCCGAACGCGCCCTGCCCGTGGTCACGCGCCTGCTGCAGCGAACGGACTGAGCGATGGATGGCCTGCCAGGGAACGGCACACCACTGAACTGTTCGCCGCTGGAGCGCGGCCAGGCACGGGCCATCGCCGAGGCGTTCCGGCCGGTGCAGGCCTGGGGCAACCGCCGCGACTACTACTACACGCGCGGCAAGCTGGGCAGCGATCCGCTGTACGACGGCGTGCTGCAGCACCTTCCCGACGATGGCCTGCCGCTGCTCGACCTGGGCTGCGGGCTGGGCCTGTTCGCCCACGTGCTGCGCCAGCGCGGCCGCAGCCAGCCCTATCTGGGCGTGGACGTGGATGCGGGCAAGGTCGCCCGCGCGCAGCGGGCCGGTGGGGACCTGGAGGATGTGCGGTTCGACTGCCTGGACGTGCAGGCGCCCCTGCCTGCGCAGGCCGGGCACGTGCTGCTGCTGGACGTGCTGCAGTACCTGGATGCGCAGCCGCAGCTGGACCTGTTGAAAGCGGCCAGCGCACGGGTGGCGCCTGGTGGCAGCCTGCTGCTGCGCACGCCACTGGCCACCGGCGACCGCCGCGACCGCACCACGCGCGTGGCTGATCGGCTGGCCTGGCTGGTGGGCTGGATGGGCACGCGGCCACGGCATTACCCCGACCCGGCACTGCTGCGGGCGACGCTGGCCGAAGCCGGATTGCAGGTGGGCGAGGTACGGCCGCTGCACGGGCGCACGCCGTTCAACAGCTGGCTGCTGGTAGCGCAGCGGGAGCGGTAGCGCCGGGCCATGCCCGGCGGAATCCCGCAGACGTTCGCCGGGCATGGCCCGGCGCTACCGCATTACAGCGACGGCAGCCGCGCCTTCAGCCCGCGCTGGTCCAGCACCTGCAGCACGCGCTCGATGATGGCCAGGTTGTGGCCATGTGCGGCACCTTCATGCAGCAGCACGATGGCCCCGGGCTGCAGGTCCGGCAGCAGGCGCGCCATCACGCCGTCGGGCGTGCAGCCCACGCCGTCATAGCCACGCGCGGTCCAACCCACCCGCACCAGCCCCAGCGCGGCCAGCACCGGCGCCACGAACGGGTTGGTCATGCCCACCACCGAGCGGTACCAGCGCGTCGGGCGGCCGCTGACCGCCTGCAGGGCCTGGTGGCAGCCTTCGATCTCGGCACGCATCTGCGCCGGCCCCAGCCGCCAGAAGCGGGTCTGCGGGTGGGTGTGGCTGTGGTTGCCGAGGTCGTGGCCGCGATGCAGGATCGCCTCCACCAGGGCCGGATGCGCCAGTGCGCGCTCGCCGACCAGGAAGAAGGTCGCCTTCGCCTGGTGCCGGTCGAGCAGATCCAGCAGTGCCGGGGTCTCCTCGCTGGGGCCATCGTCGATGGTCAGCCAGACGCTGTCGCCCGCATCGGGCAGGCGGTCCAGCACCGGCGTGTAGAAGCGGCTGTTGGGCAGGAATACCGGCACCATGAACAGTGCGTGGCTGGCCACCATCAGCGGCAGCCCCCAGTGCCAGCCGGCGAGCACCCAGACCAGGATCACCGCTACCTGCGACGCCACCAGCCAGGGCAGCCAGCGCCACGGCCGGGTCGGGATGCGATGCAATGTTCCTGCGTTGGTCATGCCCCATGATGCCATGGGGCGTAGAATGGGTGATTCGAATTTACGGACCCTAGACTGCCCATGTCCCTCGATCCCGCCCTGCGTTCGCGCATCGAATCCCTCCTCAACGACAACCGCGTCGTGCTGTTCATGAAGGGCCAGCCGTCGATGCCGCAGTGCGGCTTCTCGGCCAAGGCCGTGGGCGCCCTGCAGGACCTGGGCGTCGATTTCGCCCACGTCAACGTGCTGGCCGACCAGGAAATCCGTGAAGGCATCAAGGCCTATGGCGACTGGCCGACCATCCCGCAGCTGTACATCGACGGCGAACTGGTCGGTGGCAGCGACATCATCCTGCAGATGGCCGCCAGCGGCGAACTGAGCACCGTGCTCGGCCTGGCCGCACCGGACCGCACCCCGCCGCGCATCACCGTCACCCCGGCCGCCGTGGAAATGCTGAAGGGCGCGCTGGCCGATGCCCCGGGCGCTTCGCTGCAGCTGACCATCGATGCGCGCTTCCAGCCGAACTTCCAGCTGGCCCCGCACGATGACAGCGCGATCGCCGCCGAATCCAACGGCCTGCGCGTGCAGTTCGACCTGTCCAGCGCGCGCCGCGCCGACGGCATCACCATCGACTGGGTCGATGACATCCGCGGCAAGGGCCTGGCCATCGACAACCCGAACGCGCCCAAGCCGGTGCAGGAAATCAGCGTGCGTGACGCCGACGACCTGGTGCGTGCAGGCAACGTGACCCTGGTCGACGTGCGCCCGGCCGACGAACGCGCCATTGCCGCCGTCGGCGTGCCGTTCAAGAGCTTCGACGGCAACGGCCGTGCCGAGCTGGAAGGCCTGCCCAAGGACACCCCGCTGGCCTTCCTGTGCCACCACGGTGGCCGCAGCGCGCAGGCTGCCGAGCAGTTCCGCACCCTGGGCTTCACCAAGGTGTTCAACGTCACTGGCGGCATCGACGCCTGGTCGGACGAAGTGGACAACGGCGTGCCGAAGTACTGATCGGCCGCCAGCGGGTCAGCAACGCCCGGGGTCGGATCCCTTTCCGCAGGAAAGGGCTCTGACCCCACCACGAAAAACGCCGGCATTCGCCGGCGTTTTTTCGTTGCGCACCCAGGCGACGGTCAACCGGCGAAGCCGCCTTCGGCGAGGAAATCCAGTTCTTCCGGACTGGGCATGCGGCCCAGTACGGCGTTGCGGTGCGGGAAGCGGCCGAAGCGGCGGATGACGTCGCGGTGGACTTCGGCGTACTGCAGGTATTCCTTGTCGCCCAGCACGTCGAACATGGCCACCGAACGATCCTGGTCGAACGGATCTTCGGAATGCTCGAACGGCAGGTAGATGAAAGCACGCAGCTTGGGCACCAGCTGCAGGTCCAGGCCTTCCTCGATGGCGCGCATGGCGTAATGCCGGGCCAGGCCATCGGTGGCGAAGGAATGGGCGGTACCGCGGAAGCAGTTGCGCGGGAACTGGTCCAGCAGCAGCATCAGCGCCAGCGCGCCCTCGGAACTGCCCAGCCAGTGTTCGCGCCCACGCGACGCCGCCGCGTAGTGCTCCTCCAGGAACCGCTCGCGGAACCGCGCGTCGAACGCGTCATCGCGGGCGAACCACTTCGTCGGGCCCGCCTCGCTCCAGAATTCCACCACTTGCGCGGCAACGTCCATCACCTGCTCTCCAGGGCCGGCGCCCGGCGCCAGACCATCATCATCATTCGTCAAAGCGCAGGTGGCGGACCGACTTGCCGTTGCGCCGGATAAGCTTAAGCGCCTCGATACCGATCTGGATATGGTTTTCCACGAACTGGGAGCTGACCTTGGCATCGGAGGCCTCGGTCTTGACCCCGTCGGGGATCATCGGCTGGTCGGACACCAGCAGCAGGGCCCCGCTGGGGATGTGGTTGGCGAAGCCGGCGGCGAACACCGTGGCCGTTTCCATGTCGATGGCCATGCAGCGCATCGCCCGCAGCCGCTCCTTGAAGGCCTCATCATGCTCCCAGACACGGCGGTTGGTCGTGTAGACCGTGCCGGTCCAGTAGTCGTGGCCAAGGTCGCGGATCATCGTGGACACCGCCCGCTGCAGGGCGAAGGCCGGCAGCGCCGGCACTTCCGGCGGCAGGTAGTCGCCCGAGGTGCCCTCGCCGCGGATGGCGGCGATCGGCAGCACCAGGTCGCCCAGCTGGTTCTTGCGCTTCAGGCCCCCGCATTTGCCCAGGAACAGCACCGCCTTGGGCATCACCGCCGACAGCAGATCCATGATGATGGCGGCATTGGGGCTGCCCATGCCGAAGTTGATCATGGTGATGTCGTCGAAGGTGGCACTGGCCATCGGCCGGTCCAGGCCGACGATGGGCGCCCCGGTCAGCTCGGCGAAGGTATGCAGGTAGCCGCCGAAGTTGGTCAGCAGGATGTGCTGGCCGAACTGGTCCAGGGGCACGCCGGTATAGCGTGGCAGCCAGTTGTCGACGATTTCCTGCTTGCTCTTCATGGCGCATCCGCTACGGCGTGGGGCCGCTATTGTAGGCGCGTGCCCGCCGGCCTTCACCTGGCCCGGCAACAAAGAAGGGCGGCCCTGCGGCCGCCCTCCTGGGGGTTCCCGGCACGTCCTGCCCGGGAACCGTTACTGCCGCGCCGGGCGCTTAGAAGCGCACCGACCAGCGCAGGTTGGCACCGTGGTCACGGCTCTCATCGCCGTACTGGCCGCTGTAGCCCAGTTCCAGCTGCTGGCGCTCGGTCAGCCAGGCCGACAGGCCCAGCTCGGCCACCACCGCACTGTCGGCGATCGGCGCACCGCTGACCACGAACGCGTCGCTGCCGCTGGAGAAGGCCAGCGTTGCCGACGGGTCACGGTCGCCGCTGGCCCGGCGGTAGCCCACCCCACCGGTCACGTGCAGCCAGCTGTCCTGCTGGAACGAGGCCTTCAGGCCCTTGTCGAAGCGCACACCGGCCGTGGCGACGGTGGTGCGGGCGTCGTCGACCCGGCCCTGCAGGGCGGCGGCACCGCCACGCTCGTCGATGTGCTTGGTGTCCACTTCCACGCGGGCCACCTGCAGGTACGGCTCCAGGCCGGCTTCACGGCCACCGAAGCGGTAGGCCGCTTCGATGAACGCCTGGCGGGTACGGGCGTCGTAGCGGGCGCTCAGCGTGTCGGTGTAGCCGGAGAACGCCAGCTCGCGGGTGCTGTCCACGTCGTGGTTGCTCACCGCCAGGCCGCCACGCAGGCCAAAACCGCCCCAGTTGTGGCTGGCGTACGCGCCGAAGTGGGTGTTGTCGATCTTCGAGCGCGCACGACGGCCCTGCTGCTGCTTGACATCGGTACGGCCGGTACCGGCCAGCACGCCCACCTGCCAGCCGCCGAACTCGCGGTCCACGCCGACCAGCAGGCCGTTGTTGTTGGCCTGGGTGCGGGCGGTGTTGGCGTTGCCGTCCAGGGTGGTGCTGCCGCCGATGGCCTGCACCCAGACGCCGGTTGCATCGGCATCGCTGGCGCCCGGTGCGGTGGCACCGGCACGGCGCGACAGCGCGGCATCACGCACGTTGCGGCTGCTTTCCACCAGCGCGGCCGCGGTGGCTGCGTGCAGCTCGCCACTCAGGCCGTCCAGCGCCGCACCCACCTGTTCCGGGAACAGCAGGGTCAGCGGACGCGGCAGGCCCTGGCCGACGGCCAGGGTGTCAGCCACGCCGGCCACGGCGCGCTGGTTGGCGGTGGTGGCGGCGCTGGCCAGTGCGGCGCCGCGGGCCACCTCGATCCGGGCACCGGAGGCGCCGTAGACCAGGCTGAACTGCATGAAGGGCGAGAACGCGCTGAAATCGGTGGTCGCGAACTGGCCGATCGTGCCGCCATCGGCCTGCAGGAAGTTGAACTGCTCACCCAGGTAGTAGGTGCCCGCTTCCGGCAGTGCCACCAGCGAGCCGCCGAGGGTGGCGGTGCCGGTGACGTGCAGCAGGTCGCTGCGGCCGCCCGGGGCCAGTTCGGCCCGGTAGACGCCGCTGGCGGTCTGCACGTAGTCACCGTTGATGGTCAGCGTGCCGATCGAGTTGCCCGGCGCGATGATGCCGGACACGGTGGTGTCGCCCAGTTCGCCCACGCCCTTCAGCGTGCCCTTGGCGCCGACGAAGGTCTGGCCACCGGTCTGCACGCCGTTGAACGAGACCACGCCGCCGGACACGCTCAGGTCCGAGCCGTCCAGCACGCCGGTGCGGGTGACGAAGCTGACGCCACCGTTGGCGTTCAGCGCGGTGCTTTCCAGCGTGCCGTTCAGCACCAGGCTGCCACCGGTCACTTCCACGGCGCTGGTCAGCGCGTTGACGCCGTCCAGCTCCAGCACACCCTCGCGCACCACGGCGCCGTTGAAGCTGTTGTCGCCGCTCAGGCGCAGCCAGCCGATGCCGCTCTTGGTCAGCTTGCCCGGGCCGCCGATGTCATTGGTCCAGTCGTCCCACGCATCGCCTTCCCACACCTTCAGGCCACCGGCCTTCTGGTTCATCACCACGTCGGTGTCCACGCGCAGCGAGCCGTAGCCCTCGATGGCCTTGGCCAGGTCCATCATGCCCCAGCCGTAGACATCGTCCACGCCCTCGGCGCCGAGGTCGGTGGCCGTGGTCAGCAGGATGTCGCGCACCTGCGCGCTGTCCAGGTACGGGAAGCGCTCGAACAGCAGGCCCAGTGCGCCGGTGACGTGCGGGGCCGCCATCGAGGTGCCGGTCATCCAGCCGTAGCTGTAGGTCGGCACGCGTTCCAGCACTTCCAGCAGCACGTTGCCGTTGCCGCCGTCCACCAGCTGCGCATCAAGCGCCGAATCGCTGCCGTAGACGGTGGACAGGATGTCGGTGCCCGGTGCTGCCAGGCACCAGTTGGCACTCAGGCCGCAGCGGTTGGAGGAGCTGTCCAGCACATAGCTGCCCGGCGCCACTTCGTCCACGTTCACCACGCTCAGCCAGTACGGCTCGATCTCGGCGAAGGCGCGCGGCAGCGTGGCGTAGATGCCGGCGATCGGCGCGTCTTCCGCCTCGTCGGGGTAGACCTGGTTGTTGCCTGCGGCCCACACCTGGATCATGCCGTTGCTGCGCGAGCCTTCGGCGAAGATGTCCAGGTAATCCATGTTGTCTGCGTACAGGCCGTCGACGTCTTCCACGGTGGTCGGCTCGTTGCTCAGGCCCCAGCTGTGGTTGAGCGCACGCACGCCCTGCTCGTTCATCTGCGCGTACATGCTTTCGAACGCGGTGCTGTCCGGGCCCACGCCGCCGATGGAGAAGACCTGGTAGCTGCCGGCCGTGTTACGCGCCCACACCTGCGCGCTGTTGAAGAACAGCTTGGCCACGCTCAGGTCGGCGCCGAAGGCGACGCCATGGGTGCCGTTGCCATCGCGGTTGGCGGCGATGGTGCCGGCCACATGGGTGCCGTGGGTCTGGAAGGAGACGCCCGGCTGCACGTAGCCCGGGTCGGAAATGATGATGTCGCGGATGTACTGCGGGACGCTGGGGTCGAACGCGGTGTATTCGATCGAGACATCGTCGCCGTCACTGCTGAAGCAGGCATCCGGGCCGTCGATGAAACCGGTGTTGCCGCACAGGCTGCCGTCTTCCAGCAGGTCGGCGATATGGATGCTGCGGTGGTCCTTGCCGGCGAACTCGTCGTGGTCCAGGCCGCTGCCGCTGTCGAACACACCCAGGCGGATGCCCTTGCCGGTCAGGCCGCGGGCATAGGCAACATCGGCATTGATCGCGCCCAGGCCCCAGTCGTTGTTGAATTCGGTGGTGCGCCAGCTGGCGGCATCACCGGCCTTGCCCATGACCGGCTCAGCGGCTTCATCATCGGCGGTCGTGGCAAACGCACGCGACGGGGTGGCGGTGGTGACCAGCGCCGGTGCGGCGAAGGCGGCCTGCAGGCTGCGCTGGAACTGATAACGCGACAGCTCGTCACTGCTGCCCTGGGCCAGGGCCGGCAGCGAGGCGGCCACCAGCAGCGAGCCGACAATGGCCGAAGCCAGCGGCGAGGGCAGGAAGGCGCGGCGCGCAGCGGCGGTACGGTACGACGTGGAAACGCTCATCAACAGGTACGTCCTTGAATTCCATGGGAAGTGCGATGCCAGCCATGCGCGTTGGCACAGGGCCGCCAGCAAGGGGAGAGCCACACGCTGCTGCGTTCGAACACCGCAGGTGTCACCAAAAATTAATGATTCGTTCACAATTTTTGTATAGGGAAATTCCTACATCCGCCCCTGCCCAACGTCACTTGGCAACCGCCCCCGGCGCCGGATAGCGTCGGTGGATTCACGCGCCTGCCAGGGGAATCTGCATGCCATCCACGCTGTTGCGCGCCGGGCTTGGCCTGGCGTTGGCCTCACTGAGCACCGCACCGGCGGTGGGCGCGTCGCGCTTCGTTGCCGACCCCTACCCCAGCACCTATCAGGCCCATCCCGATGGCCCGGTGCTGATCCAGAACGCCACCGTGCTGACCGGCACCGGCCAGCGCCTGGAGCATGCCGACGTGCTGCTGCGCGACGGCCGCATCGTCGCCGTCGGCGCGCAGCTGCAGGCCGATGCCGGCATCACCCGCATCGATGCACAGGGCAAGTGGGTGACCCCCGGGTTGATCGACGTGCATTCGCACCTGGGCGTCTACCCCAGCCCGGGCGTCAGCGCGCACAGCGACGGCAACGAGATGACCGCGCCGGTCACCGCCAATGTCTGGGCCGAGCACTCGGTGTGGCCGCAGGACCCCGGCTTCACCGCGGCCCTGGCCGGTGGCGTGACCAGCATGCAGGTGTTGCCCGGCTCGGCCAACCTGGTCGGCGGCCGCGGCGTGGTGCTGAAGAACGTGCCGGCCACGACCTACCAGGCGATGAAATTCCCCGGCGCGCCGTGGGGCCTGAAAATGGCCTGCGGCGAAAACCCCAAGCGTGTCTACGGCGGCAAGGGCACCGCCCCGGCCACGCGCATGGGCAACGTGGCCGGCTACCGCGCCGCCTTCATCGACGCGGCCGACTACATCGCCAAGAACAGCCCGAAGCCGGCCAAGCGCAAGGGCTGGTTCGGCAGCGACAAGGGCGACAGCGCCGGTGATGCCGGCGGCAAGCGCGACCTCAAGCTGGACACGCTGGCCGGCGCCATCCAGGGCGACATCCGCGTGCACATCCACTGCTACCGCGCCGACGAGATGGCCACCATGCTCGACCTGGCCAAGGAATTCGGCTTCAAGGTGGCCGCCTTCCACCACGGCGTGGAAGCCTACAAGCTGGCCGACCGGCTGGCCGCCGATGGCGTCTGCGGTGCGCTCTGGGCCGACTGGTGGGGCTTCAAGATGGAAGCCTTCGATGGCATCGCCGAGAACATCGCGCTGGTCGACCGGCCGAAGAACAGCTGCGCCATCGTCCATTCCGATTCGCCCGAGGGCATCCAGCGCCTGAACCAGGAAGCGGCCAAGGTGATGGCGGCGGCACGCCGCGCGCGCATGCCGGACATCGCCCCGGAACACGCGATCATCTGGATGACCGCCAACGCCGCCAAGGCGCTGGGCATCGAAGGCCAGACCGGCACCCTGGAGGCCGGCAAGATGGCCGACGTGGTGGTGTGGAACGGCAATCCCTTCAGTTCGTATGCGCTGGCCGAGCAGGTGTACGTCGATGGCCGGCGGTTGTATGACCGCGGTGCGCCGGCGGCGACGCCGCGTTCGGATTTCCAGCTTGGCCAGGAGGTGCGCTGATGGGCCGTTCCACGCAGATGACGAAGCCTGTCAGGAAGAGCCGCCGAGCATGGCCCGGCGCTACCGTGGTCGCACTGTTGTTGCTGGCAACCGCGGCTTCGGCGCAGGACCTGCTGGTCCGCAACGCCACGGTGCACACCGCCAGCGCGCGCGGCAGCCTGCAGAACACCGACGTGCTGGTGCAGGGCGGCATGATCCGCGCGGTCGGCCCCGGCCTGGCGGCACCGGGCGGCGTGGCCGTGGTGGAGGCCAACGGCCGCCCGCTCACTCCGGCCCTGTTCGGCGGCATCACCGAGATCGGCATCGAAGAGGTCTCCGGTGAATCGAGCACGGTGGACAGCACGCTGAAGATCGGCGAGCAGCCGCTGCGCCCGGAATTCGACGTCACCCTCGCCTACAACCCGGCCTCGGTACTGATTCCCGTGGCACGCCTGGACGGCATCGGCTTCACCGCGCTGGGCGCAGCCACCGGCGGTGGCTTCGTGGCCGGCCAGGGCGGCGTGATGCGCCTGGATGGCAGCGCCGACCCGATCGGCCCGCGTGCGCTGTTCCTGCGCCTGGGCGCGGCCGCGTCTGAGCTGACCGGGCAGTCGCGCGCGGCGCAGTGGATGCTGCTGCAGCAGATGGTGGACGAAGCGCGCGGCCAGGTCGCCGCCGATTCGCCGCATGCGCTGCTGACGCCCGCCGGCCGCCGCACCCTGGCCCGCTACCTGGCCGGCCAGGGCCGCATCGTGGTGGAAGTGGACCGTGCTGCCGACATCCGCCAGCTGCTGCGCTGGGCCGCACGCGAGAAGGTGAAGATCGCCATCGCCGGCGGCGCCGAGGCCTGGCAGATGGCCGCGGAACTGGCAGCCGCGCAGGTGCCAGTGTTCGTCGATGCGCTGGGCAACCTGCCCACCAGCTTCGACCAGATCGGCGCCACCCTGGAAAACGCCGCGCGCCTGCAGCGTGCGGGCGTGCCGGTCAGCTTCGCCCAGCGCGACGACGCCTCGCACAACGCGCGCAAGATGCGCCAGCTGGCCGGCAATGCAGTGGCCAATGGCCTGCCCTGGGCCGATGGCCTGGCCGGGTTGACCCGGGTGCCGGCACAGGTGCTGGGCGTGGCCGACCAGATCGGCACCATCGAACCGGGCAAGCGCGCCGACCTGGTGCTGTGGGAAGGCGACCCGCTGGATGTGGCGCACTATGCCGAACAGGTCTGGCTGGGCGGCCGCGCGATGCCGATGCGCTCGCGCCAGACCGAACTGCGTGACCGCTACCTGCAGCACAACGCGCAGCCCTGACCTACGAGGAATCCGCCGATGCCGACCCTGCGCTGGTACTTCGATTTCGTCTCGCCTTACTCCTACCTGCACTGGCAGAAGGTCAAGCAGCTGCCGCAGTTCGCAGCCATCCAGCCGGTGCCGATCGCCTTCGGCGCGGTGCTGCACCACCTGGGCAACCTCGGCCCGGCCGAGATTCCGGCCAAGCGCCGTTTCATCTACCGGCAGCTGCTGTGGACGGCGCAAACCGAAGGCACGCCGCTGCGCTTCCCGCCCGCCCATCCGTTCAACCCGCTGGCCGCGCTGCGCCTGTGCCTGGCCGCCGGTGCCAGCACGCAGGCGGTGGATGTGCTGTTCGACTGGATCTGGCGCGAAGGCAATACCGGTGACAGCGCCGAAACGCTGCGCATACCGGCGGCCCGGCTGGGCATCAACGACGTGCAGGCCGCCTGCGCCGAAGCGGCAGTGAAGGAACAGCTGCGCCGCAATACCGAGGCCGCGATCGACGCCGGCCTGTTCGGCGTGCCGACCCTGTCCATCGACGGCGAACTGTTCTGGGGCAACGATGCGCACCCGATGATGGCCGCTGTGCTGGCCGACCCCAGCCTGCTGCAGCGTCCGGACTGGCAGGCCGTGGTAACGCTTCCAGTGGCGGTGCAGCGCAATCGCTGAACAGGCAGTGGCGTGATTCCCTCGCGCGCCCCGGATAAAATTGCGATAGCTTTCACATTCCGAACCTACAACCGCCCTGGAGGGGGAGCCGGATGCGCATCGGAATCGTTGTCGATTCGGCCTGCGACCTGCCGCAGGATTTCATTGCCGCACACAACATCGTGGTGCTGCCGATCACCGTGCGGATCGGCGAAGCGGTGCTGGCCGACCACCGCGACGAGCAGGCGACGCTCAGCTTCCTGCACGCCCACGTGGCCGAGCATGGTGCCGAAGCCGAGACCATCCCCTTCAGCGTCAACCAGATCCGCGATCTGTTCCTGCAGCAGCTGGTGATCGATTACGACCACGTGTTCTGCATGACCATCACCAAGACGCGCAGTCCGATCCACGACAACGCGCTGCAGGCCAGCTTCGCCATCCTCAACGACTACAAGCCCGTGCGCCAGGCGGCGGGCTACAACTCGCCGTTCGCGCTGCGCGTGCTGGATACCCAGAACCTGTTCGCCGCCCAGGCGGTGACTGCGGTGGAGGCGGTGCGGCTGCGCGACAGCGGTGCCAGCGTGCAGCAGATCCGCGAGCGGCTGGAAGAACTGTTCGGCAACGTGCACGGCTACATGGTCACCCGCGACCTGTACTACATGCGCGCCCGCGCCCGCCACAAGGGCGACCGCAGCGTCGGCCTGCTCAGCGCCGCGCTGGGCAGCGCGCTGGACATCAAGCCGGTGCTGCACGGCTACAAGGGCGAGACCGGGCCGGTGGCCAAGATCAAGGGCTTCGACAACGCCGTGCAGAAGCTGTTCGGCGTGGTCGGCCAGCGCGTGCGCAACGGCCTGATGACCCCCACCGTCTGCGTCAGCTACGGCGGCGAGCTGGAGGAACTGCGTGCCCTGCCCGGCTATGCCGCGATGAAGGACCTGTGCGCCAGCCACGACGTGGCGGTGTACGAGTCGGTGATGAGCCTGACCGGCATGGTCAACGTCGGCAAGGGCGCGGTGACGATCGGCTTTGCCGATGGGCCGCATCGCTTCGAATAAGCCGTTCTGGCGTACACAAGCATTGCACTGCGGCTGTGCCAGCCTTGCCGCACCTCAAGGAGACGAACCATGCCTGCGCAGTACCACATCAGCCTGCCCGACCCGTCCAAGGCCCGCGGCAACGACCCTGACCTGTCCTTCCATTCGCAGAGCGCCGGCGGTTTCGCCGAGGAGCTGCAGGATGCCCTGCGCAGCGGCACCCTGTTCGAGCGCTGGAAGGCCAAGCAGCCCGACCCGGACGCCGTGGAACCGCAGTGGGGCGTGACCGACCCGGACGCCACCGTGACCGGCGAGCAGAAGG
This sequence comes from Stenotrophomonas sp. S41, assembly GCF_016624625.1. Lineage (NCBI taxonomy): Bacteria > Pseudomonadati > Pseudomonadota > Gammaproteobacteria > Lysobacterales > Lysobacteraceae > Stenotrophomonas > Stenotrophomonas sp. S41. The sequence goes on from NZ_JACVTV010000006.1 coordinate 71,780, forward strand.
ACCTGCGCATCAACCTGGTGGCCACCACCCGCATCGACAGTGATGTGTTCAAGCAGCGCCTGCGCCTGCTGGCCGGCCACCACTGGGAACTGCGCGACGTGCGTTGAGGCGCCCGCACCCGCCGGACATGGCCCGGCGCTACCGCCACGATGGGTAGCGCCGGGCCATGCCCGGCGATTCCATGTCATTACCAGCCGCCACCCAGCGCGCGGTACAGCTCCACTCTCGCTATCGCGGCCGTGGCCTGGCTGTTGGCCAACGCGGCCTGGTTGTCCAGCGCGATGCGCTGGGTGCTCAGCACATCCAGCATGTCGACCACGCCAGCCTGGTACTGGCGCCGCGCCGCCCCCAGGGCCGTCTCGCTCTGCGCCACCGCCACCTGCAGCTGCGTCGTGCGCTGCTGCTCGGCCGCGTAGCCATCGATGGCATCGTCCACTTCGTGCCAGGCCTGCAGCACCGTGCGCTGGAACTGCAGCGCGGACTGCTGCTGTTGCAGCCGGCTCAACGCCAGGTTTGCCTTCAACCGCCCACCCTGGAAGATCGGCAGGCTGATCGACGGCCCGATGCTGAAACGGTGTGCATCCCAGCCATCCAGGTCATCCAGCTGCTTGGCCTGGAAGCCCGCATCACCATTCAAGGTGATGCGCGGCAGGAAGCTGGCCTTGGCCACGCCGATGTTCGCGGTGGCCGCATGCAACGCTGCTTCAGCGCGGCGGATGTCCGGTCGGCGTTCGGCCAGTTCACTGGGCAGGCCCACGGCCACGTCGGGCAGTGCCGGCCAGTCACTGCGCACGTCCTGCAGCTGCGCATCCAGCGCCTGCGGCGGCCTGGCCAGCAGGAACGCCAGCGCGTTGCGCAGCTGCGATTGCCGGTGCCGCAGCGGCGCGACGCGTGCCTGCAGCGCGGCCACCTGCGCCGCCGCGCTTGATACCTGCAGCGTGCTGGCCACGCCCTGGCGCTGCCGCGCCTCGGTCAGCCGCTGGATGTCGGCGGCGATGCCCAGGTTGTCCTCGGTGATCGCCAGCAGCTGCGAGGTTGCGCGCAGCTGCAGATAGGATCGCGCGGTTTCGGCCAGCAGCGCGATGCGCACGGCATGCGCATCCTCCTCGGCCATCTGCACGCGCGCGTCGGCGGCTTCCACCTGGCGGCGCACGCGGCCCCACAGGTCCAATTCCCAGCTCAGGCCGATGCCGGCCTGGAACAGGCCGTAGTCTTCGCGGCCGGCGTTGCCGGACGGATCGCTCAGGCCCACCTCGCTGTTACGCGCACGCACGCCACTGGCGCTGGCCGCCACCGAGGGCAGCCGGTCGGCAGCGCTGATGCCACGCGCCGCGCGGCTCTGCTGTACGCGGTTGGCCGCCAGTTGCAGGTCCAGGTTGGACTGCAGCACCTGCTGCGCAAGCTGCCCCAGCAGCGGATCATCGAAGCCCGCCCACCACGCCGCATCGTCGTCGAGGGTCGCAGTGGCCACGGCGTCACCCTGCCACTGTGCCGGCAGCTGGGCCTGCGGCCGTACGAAGTCCGGGCCCATCGTGCAGGCCGCCACGGCCAGGCACAGCGCCGCAGTGGCCAGGGTCTTCATCACGCTCGGGGCGTTCATGCGCCCTCCCCGCCCTGCAGGTCCACACGCGCCTCCACCGACATGCCGGCGCGCAGCTGCTCTGCCAGCGGCTGGCCCGGCTCCAGCACGATCTTCACCGGGATGCGCTGCACCACCTTGGTGAAATTGCCGGTGGCGTTTTCCGGCGCAACGGCGGCAAAGGTCACGCCGGTGGCCGGGGCAATGCTGTCGATGTGGCCGTGCAGGCGCGTGCCGGGGAACACGTCCACCGTCAGCTCCACCGGCTGCCCGGCGTGCATGCGGGTCATCTGCGTTTCCTGGAAGTTGGCGACCACGAAGGCGCGCTGCAGCGGCACCACTGCGGCCACCGCCGTACCGGGGGTCAGATAGGCACCGACGCGCACCGCACGGCGGCCGACCACACCGTCAATCGGCGCGCGCAGCTCGGTGTGGGAAAGGTCCAGCTCCGCGCGTGCCTGTGCCGCTTCGGCGCGCTGCACCGCGGCCTGTGCGGACTGCACGCCGGCAGCCAGGATGCCGGTGCGCTGGCGTGCGGTGCTCAGCGCCGCCTGGCCCTGCTGCAGGTGCGCATTGGCCACGGCCTGCTTCGACTGCGCCTGCTGTGCGTTCTGCACGGTGCCGGCACCATCGCGGGCCAGTTCGCGGTAGCGCTGCTGGTCGGCGCTGGCCAAGGTCAGTTCGGAGCGGCTGACATCGACGCTGGCCCGGGCCTGCTCGATCAGCGAGCCCTGCTGGGCCAGCGCGGCCTGCGCATTGGCCAGCTGCGCGCGCGCGTTGGCCAGATCGGCGCGCGCGGCCTGCAGCGCCACCTGGTAATCGCGGTCATCGATGCGGGCCAGCACGTCGCCGGCCTTCACCCGCTGGTTGTCCTGCACGTCGACGCTGCTGACGAAGCCGGCCACCTTCGGCGCAACCACGGTGAAATCGGCATTGACGTAGGCGTTGTCGGTGCGCTGGTAGCGCCCGTCGCGCAGCAGCAGCCAGCCGCCGATGGCCAGGGCCAGCACGCCCAGGGCGAGGCCGGTGTTGAGGGTTGTCTTGTTGACGGTCATGGGGGATTCCTTGCGAAGGGGGTCAGGCCACGGCACGTGGCGGATGGACGCGGGTGGCCCAGGCCAGCAGCGGCAGGCAGCCCAGGGCCACCAGCGCGACCAGCCAGTACAGGTCGGCCGAGGTCAGCGCCTGTACCTGGGCGTGCAGGCGGGCGGGCAGATCGGTGCTGGCCGGCAGCCACGGCTGGTTGCCCAGGTGGTCCACCAGCGCCGTGGAATGGAGGTGGCGCCGCGACTGCCCGACCGCGTCGAGCACGCCGCCGGCAAACACCGCGGAAAAGCCCTTGACGGTGTTGAACCAGGCCGAGGCATAGGGACCGTCCTGCGGCGCCAGGCCGGTGGTGGCCAGCAGCAGCAGCGGCAGCACCGCCATCGGCTGCGCCACCACCTGCAGCAGCTGCACCCACAGGAAGTTGTCGCGGTTCCACTGCACGTCCAGGTGCGTGCCGATGAAGCAGGCGGCGGCCAGCAGGACCAGCCCCGTCGCCTGCACCCAGCGGCAATCCACCGCACGCTGGTTCATCAGGGTGGCCACCAGCGGCAGCGCGATGACCTGCGGCAGCGCGACCCACAGCAGCATCGGTGCGGTCTGCAGCGGTCGGTAGCCCTGCACGCTGGCCAGGTAGCCGGACGGAATGGAGATGACTGCCAGCAGCACGAACAGCACGCCGATGCAGGTCACCAGCGAGTAGCTGAGGTTGCGATGGGCCAGCAGCTGCAGCTTGAAGAACGGCAGCGGGTGGAACCATTCGTTGATGAAGAACAGCACCAGCAGGCCGCCGCCACCGCCCAGCAGCACCGTGATCAACGATGAGTCGAACCAGTTCAGGCGCGCGCCCTGGGTCAGGCCCAGCACCAGCATCACCAGCGCGGACAGCCCCAGCGCCAAGCCCACGCCATTGAACTGGGCGAAGCGTTCCAGCCGCAGCGGGTCCTGCGGCAGCCCCCAGCCCACCATCGCCATGCCGGCCACGCAGAACGGCACGATCTGCCAGAACGCGAACTGCCAGCCGGCGTGCTCGACCCACAGCGCCGCCAGCGGCGTGCCCATGCTCGGTCCGAACGTCGCCGTCAGCGCATAGCCGGCCAGGCCGTACAGCTTGATGCCCGGCGGCAGAAAGCGCAGGGCCACGCTCATCAGCAGCGGCGGCAGCGCGCCCCCGGCCAGGCCCTGCAGCCCGCGCAGCAGCAGGAAGGTCGGCAGGTTCGGCGCCAGCGGGCACAGCACGCCCAGCAGCATGAAGGCGGCGATCATCACCAGGGCGAAGCGGCGCAGCGAAAAGGTCACGGCACACCAGGGCGCGAAGGCCATGGCGCTGACCGACATCGCGCTGTACACGCTGATGATCCAGCTGCCGTCGTCGACGCTGAAACCCATCGCGCCGCGGATATCGGCCAGGGCGACCTTGGTGATGTTCTCGTTGAAGCCCGACACCAGCACCACCAGCAGCACGCCGCACAGGCCGACCACGATGCGGCGGTCGAAGGCGGGGGCGACGGGGGCGGCCGGGGCGGGGGCCCCCCCCCCCCCCCCCCCCCCCCCCCCCCCCCCCCCCTCTACCCGGGTTATTTCTTCTTGACCGGGGCCGGTGCGGTGGCCCCCCCGGCGGGGGGGGGGCCCCCCCCCCCGGGGGGGGGGCCCCCGGGGGGGCCCCCCCCACGAGGCTGGTAGGTGCCGACCGTTGGTCGGCACATCCTCAGATGCAGTCGAGCAAGCTCGACTCTACACGGCGTCCGCGTCGCACATCGTCTTGATCGCGCGGCGCAGCCAGCGATGTGCCGGATCGTTGTCCATGCGCGGGTGCCAGGCCTGCACCAGGGCCACCGTACGCACCGATACCGGCAGCGGGAACATGCGCAGCGGCAGCCCCATGTAGGTGATGCGATCAAGCATGACGCTCGGCATCTGCGGCAGCACCAGATCCGACGATGCCGCCGCGAAGATCGCGCCATGGAAGGTGGGGATCACCATCGCCACCCGTCGGCTCAGGCCGAGCTGCGCCAGCTCATCATCGATCGGACCGTGGGCGATGCCGCGCCGCGAAACGGAGATGTGGTCGCAGGCAGCGAAGCGCTCGGCAGTGATGTCCCCGTCGAACAGCGGATGATCCTCGCGCGCCGCACCCAGCAGCGCCGTGGTGAACAGGTTCTGCACCTTGGTCTCCGGCGCATGCTTGCCGGCCGTGCTGATGAACAGGTCGATCCGGCCCTGCACCATCGCATCATCATCGGTATCGCCTTCGGGCATGAAGCGCAGCGTGCAGCGCGGCGCCTGCTGGCGGAACACCTCGCGCAGGCGGCCACCGTAGCTGCCGATGAACACATCGTTGGCGCGGATGCTGAAGGTGTGTTCCAGGGTCTGGATGTCCACTTCGCGGCCGTCATGGAACACCCGGTGCGCCTGCTCGATCACGTCGCGCACCTGCTCGCGCAGCTCCAGCGCGCGCGGGGTCGGCGCCAGGCCGCGGCCGGCACGCACCAGCACCGGGTCACCCAGCGCGTCGCGGATCCGGCCCAGGGTGCGGCTCATGGCCGGGGCACTGAGGTTCATGCGCCGCGCCGCCCCGGCGACGCTGCCTTCGTCCAGCAGGACGTCGAGGGCGAGCAGCAGGTTCAGGTCAGGCAGGGGCATGGCAGTCTCCAACAGGTGGAGTGACTCTACGACACCCTTGGTCAATGTCGATTGCATCCGGTGCAGGTATTGCCTGCGCCGCACGGCATGGGTGCACGGCGCGGCATGGGCGACCATCACCCCCTGCCAAGGAGCCCCCCATGTTCACAACCCTGCTGGTCGCCCTCGACGGCGGCCCCCAGCACGACACCCTGCTGGATCTGGTCACCCACGTTGCCGGACCGCGCAGCCGCATCCACCTGCTGTGCGTGCTCGATCCGGAGTTCGCCCTGCCCGCCGATGCCAGCGATGCCGACCGCCGCGAGTACCCCGCCGCCGAACGCCAGCGGGCGAAGGCCGAAGGCCTGCTGCAGGACGCCATCGCACAGCTGCGCGAGCGTGGGGTAGATGCCCGCCCGCTGCTGCCGGCAGGCGATCCCGCCGAGGTGATCAGCACCCAGGCGCGCGAGCTGGGCGCCGACCTGATCGTTATCGGCCACCGGCACCTGTCACGGCTGCAGCGCCTGCTCGACAGCTCGGTGGCGCAGTGGACGCTGGACCACGCGCCGTGTCCGGTGCTGGTGGAGACGCGCGGCGGCTGACCCGACCAGAAGGCTGCCAACCAAGGTTGGCAACTACCGGTGCCGCGTCCGCCTCAACAATCGATCACGCCTTCCTCGCCGCTCTCGTCGTCCAGCACCCGTGCGTGCAGGGTCACCTGGTTGCGGCCGGCGCGCTTGGCGGCGTACAGCCCGGCATCGGCATCGGCCAGCAGCTGGTCGGCGCTGGCCGTGGCCGGCGGGTGCAGGTAGGCCACGCCGATGCTGATGCTGACCGGGCCTTCGGGCAGGCTCAGTGCCTCCACCGCCATGCGCAGCCGCTCGGCCAGTGCCAGCACGCCCGACAGCGGACTGCCCGGCACGATCACCGCGAATTCCTCGCCGCCATAGCGCGCCACGCTGTCGGCCGCGCGCCCGGCGGTGGCCTGCAGCACCGCCGCCACCGCACGCAGGCAGCGGTCGCCGGCCGGGTGGCCGTGCTGGTCGTTGAATGCCTTGAAGCGGTCGATGTCCACCAGCAGCAGCGCCAGCTCGGTGCCGCTGCGGCGGGCACGGTTCCATTCGGCCTGCAGCACGGTGTCGAACTGCCGCCGGTTGGCCACGCCGGTCAGGCCGTCCTGCCGCGCCAGCTGGTCGAGGGTGGCCTGGCCTTCCAGCAGGTCGATCTGCAGCAGGGTACTGCGCAGGCCGAAGCCCAGCGTGGCCACCACGAACCCGGCCACCGCCAGCGGCCGCGCGTGGTCCACCACCAGGGTGCCGACCACCAGCAGCAGCAATGGCAGGATCATCGGCCCGCCGGCCTGCACCAGCCGCGACAGGCGCGGGTGCAGCACCCGCCCCGGCACCGGGGACTGGCGCAGGGCCAGCACCGCCAGCAGCAGGAACGGCACGTCGATCAGCAGGTCGTTGTAGGCACCGAAGGACTGCTCGGCGGTGTAGTGGTTGATGTAATACGCCACCACCAGGTAGCCCAGCGCATACAGCGCCAGCGCACGGAAGAACGCACGACGCTCGGGCACGTCGCCGGCAAGCCAGCGCACCACGGCAAATGCAGCGATGCACAGGTTCTGGATGTCGAACATGTGCTGCATGTTGGCCATCGCCTGATCATCGATGTCGATGCGGTCGGCGAAGGACTGGGTGTGCACGAAGAACAGCACGCCCAGCAGGGCGGCCATCAGCCCGTCGATGAGGCTGATGGTCCAGCGCTCGCGGCGTGCCCGGGCCAAGATGAAGACCAGCGGCACGCCGTACAGCACGTACAGCAGCAAGCTGGCGCTGGGGGTGATGTTGGAGCGGCCGGCGCTGAGCGCATCGACCATGTTGAAGCCCATGCCACCGGCCCACAGCAGCAGGGCCAGCGCGGTGGCGCGCCAGCCCAGCGCCGCACGGTCGCGCTGGGCCCGCCACAGGCAGGCGGCCGCGGCCAGCAACGGTGCCGCGGTCAGGAAGGCGAAGGATCCGCCACCGGCCGTCCCAGGCCAGAACGCCACGACCAACCCGTGGCACAGCACGTACAGCAGCGCCAGCACGACCGGCATGCACTCCCCCCATCCGTAAGGCCGTATGCGCGCACCATAGCGCAGCCCGCGGCCACTGCGGCGTGATCCGCTTTGGAAAAAGCGGATCCGCGACGCTCACGGGCCCGCCGGGAGGCCGCTGGGCAGCCGCGACCGGTAAATGCGAAAATCCACCCCCACCCCAGCGAGCGCCTGTGCGCCGACCGCCCCCGAGATCCCGTGAAAACCCCCGAAGCACTGCGCGCGCTGATCGACGACAGCGTGATCGATGAAGTACTACGCCCGCTCAAGAGCGGCAAGGAAGCGGCCGTGTACGTGGTACGCAGCGGCGACGACGTGCGCTGCGCGAAGGTCTACAAGGACATGGCCCAGCGCAGCTTCCAGCAGCGCGTGCAGTACCAGGAAGGCCGCAAGGTGCGCGGCAGCCGCGAGGCGCGTGCGGTGGGCAAGGCCAGCAAGTACGGCCGCAAGCAGCAGGAAGCGGCCTGGAAGAACACCGAGGTGGATGCGCTGTACCTGCTGCGCGATGCCGGCGTGCGCGTGCCCGAGCCGTACGGTTATTACCACGGCGTGCTGGTGATGGAGCTGGTCACCGATGCCGACGGGTTTTCCGCCGCCCGCCTCGGCGAGGTGGAGCTGGAACCGGAGCAGGCCCGCCAGTTCCACCAGACCCTGGTCCGGCAGGTGGTGCGCATGCTGTGCTGCGGCCTGATCCATGGCGATCTCTCGCCGTACAACGTGCTGGTCGGTCCCGATGGCCCGGTGGTGATCGATTTCCCCCAGGTGGTCAGCGCAGGCGGCAACAACGCCGCGCGCAGCATGCTGCTGCGGGATGTGAACAACCTCACCGCCTACCTGGGCCGCTTCGCACCCGAACTGCTGGACACCTGGTACGGCGAGGAAATGTGGGCGCTGTTCGAGGCTGGCAGCCTGCTGCCGGACAGCGAACTCACCGGCACCTTCGTGCACGATGAATCCACCATCGACCTGGACAGCGTGCGCTACGCCATCAACGATGCGCGCGAAGAAGCCCTGATCCGCCAGCAGGGGCGTGAGGCGGCGGAAGAAGACGACGACCGGTAGCGTCGAGCCTGCTCGACGGTTCTCAAGGCAATGCCGGCCAGCGGCCGGCACTACCGTCAGGGTCAGGCCTTCAGCGCGCGGGCGTGGTGGGCGACGTGCTCACCGATGAAGCTGGCGATGAAGTAATAGCTGTGGTCATACCCCGGCTGCAGCCGCAGGGTCAGCGGGTGGCCGACGGCATCGCAGGCCTGCTGCAGGCGCTCGGGCTGCAGCTGGTTCTGCAGGAACTCATCGGCATCGCCCTGGTCGACCAGCAGCGGCAGCCGCTCGCTGGCGGTGGCCACCAGCGCGGTGGCATCCCACTGCGCCCACTCGGCCGGGTTGTCGCCCAGGTAGGCAGTGAACGCCTTCTGGCCCCACGGCACCTGGCTCGGCGCCACGATCGGCGAGAACGCCGACACGCTGCGGTAGCGGCCCGGGTTGCGCAGCGCCAGCACCAGCGCGCCGTGCCCACCCATCGAATGGCCACTGATCGCGCGCGCATCGCTGGCCGGGAAGTTCGCTTCAATCAGCGCCGGCAGTTCGTGCACCACGTAGTCGTGCATGCGGTAATGCTTCGCCCACGGCTGTTCGGTGGCGTTGAGGTAGAAGCCCGCGCCCTTGCCCAGGTCGTAGCCTTCGGCATCGGCCACGTCATCGCCGCGCGGGCTGGTGTCCGGCGCCACCAGGATGACGCCATGCTCGGCGGCGTAGCGCTGCGCGCCGGCCTTGGTGATGACGTTCTGCTCGGTGCAGGTCAGGCCGCTCAGCCAGTACAGCACCGGCAGCGTCTGCGTGGCGGCCTGCGGCGGCAGGTACACGGCGAACTGCATGTCGCAGCCCAGCGTGGTCGAATGATGGCGATAGACGTCCTGCCAGCCGCCGAAACAGGCGCGGTGTTCGATGCGTTCCATGGAGTGCTCCCAGCGGCGGCAGGCACGCGGCCTGCCGCCTGGCGTGATTCAGAAGTGGACGACCGAGCGGATCGACTTGCCTTCATGCATCAGGTCGAAGGCTTCGTTGATCTTGTCCAGGTCCATGGTGTGGGTGACGAACGGGGCCAGTTCGATATCGCCCTTCATCGCGTCTTCCACCATGCCCGGCAGCTGGCTGCGGCCCTTCACGCCGCCGAAGGCGGTGCCCATCCACTTGCGGCCGGTGACCAGCTGGAACGGACGGGTGGAGATTTCCTGGCCCGCACCGGCCACGCCGATCACCACGCTCTGGCCCCAGCCACGGTGTGCGCATTCCAGCGCCGCACGCATCACGCTGGTGTTGCCGATGCACTCGAAGCTGTGGTCCACGCCCCAGGTGGTCATTTCAACGATGACCTGCTGGATCGGCTTGTCGAAGTCCTTCGGATTGATGCAGTCGGTGGCACCGAATTCGCGGGCCAGCTCGAACTTGGACGGGTTGGTGTCCACCGCGATGATGCGGCCGGCCTTGGCCTGGCGCGCACCCTGGATGACCGCCAGGCCGATGCCGCCCAGGCCGAACACGGCCACGCTGTCGCCTTCCTGCACCTTGGCGGTGTTGTGCACCGCGCCGATGCCGGTGGTGACGCCGCAGCCGAGCAGGCAGACGTGTTCCGGGTTCGCTTCCGGATTGATCTTGGCCAGCGACACGTCGGCCACCACGGTGTACTCGCTGAAGGTCGAGCAGCCCATGTAGTGGTAGATCGGCTCGCCGTTGTAGCTGAAGCGGCTGGTGCCGTCGGGCATCACGCCCTTGCCCTGGGTGGCACGCACCGACACGCACAGGTTGGTCTTGCCGCTCTTGCAGAACAGGCACTCGCCGCACTCGGCGGTGTACAGCGGAATCACGTGGTCGCCCGGCTTGACGCTGGTCACGCCCTCGCCCACTTCCACCACGATGCCGGCGCCTTCATGGCCCAGCACCACCGGGAACAGGCCTTCCGGATCATCGCCGGACAGGGTGAACGCATCGGTGTGGCAGACACCGGTGTGGGTGATCTTGACCAGCACTTCGCCGGCCTTCGGCGGGGCGACGTCGATCTCGACGATCTGCAGCGGCTGGCCGGGACCAAAGGCGACGGCGGCACGGGATTTCATGGCGGACTCTCCAAAAGACAGGCAGTAACAGGATGGGCGGCGCTATGTTGCGCCGTTGTTTATTTCAGGTATGAGCGGATCAGCCCGCTCATCTCGCGCACGCGTTCGGCGCGTTGTTCATCGGAGGTGGCCGGCTGGCCGAATTCCTCGCGCAGGTGGGCTTCCATCACCTCGGACATCAGCCCGTTGACCGCGCCACGGATGGCCGCGATCTGCTGCAGCACCGGCCCGCAGTCGGCGCCCGCCTCCAGCGCGCGGTCCAGCGCATCGCACTGGCCGCGGATGCGGCGCACGCGGGCCAGGACCTTCTTCTTTTCTTCGGGGGAATGCGGCATGGCGAGCCACCTGCGGAACTATACTGGGGGATAGTATACACAGGCGACGCCGGGGCTCAATCCGCAGGGCGATCCAAGGCGTTCAGTCGAACGCGCCCGCCGCGGCCAGCCGGGTCAGTTCATCCACCACGAAGCGCACTTTCGGCCGCAGGTGGCGGGTCGGCGGCCACAGTGCGTGGATCTCGATGTGCCGCTGCATGCACTCGTCCAGCACCGATTGCAGGGCGCCGGACTGCAGGTGCCGACGGACCAGCGAGACCGGCATCTGGCAGATGCCGAGCCCGGCGATGGCACCGTCGATCACCGCATCGCCATCGTTGAGCTGGTGGGTGGCCTGCGGAATGAAGGTGCCGCCCTCGCCGTCCGGGCCGATCCGCCACGCCATCGGCTGGCCGTGGCGGTAGCCGACGATGCTGCGGTGCTGACGCAGCTCGTCCACGCTGCGCGGCACGCCGTGCGCCTGCAGGTACGACGGCGCGGCGCAGGTGACCAGGCGCTGGCTGCCCAGCCGGCGCGCCACCAGGTGCTCGGCTTGCTGCAGGCCGCCGAAGCGGATCAGCAGGTCGATGCCTTCCTCGATCGGGTCGACGAAGTGGTCGGTGAAGGTCACGGTCAGCTGCAGGTCCGGGTACTGCTGGCACAGCTTCAGCAGCACCGGCATCACCACCAGGCGGCCGAAAGACGAGGGCATGTCGATGCGCAGGCGTCCGCTGGGCAGGTGCGCGGCTGAGCCCAGGCAGGCCTCGGCGGCGGAAATCTCATCCAGCGCGGCCGCGCACGAGGCGTAGTAGGCCTCGCCGTCGGTGGTCAGCGAGATGCGTCGGGTGGTGCGGTGGAACAGGCGCACACCGAGCCGCGCCTCCAGCCGGGCGATGGCCTTGCCCACCGCCGAGCGCGAGATGCCCAGCGCTTCGGCCGCCTCGGTGAAGGTGCCGGCGCGCGCCGTGGTGACGAAGGTCACCAGGCCATTCAAGGATTCCACGGGCAGCATCGGCAGCCTCCATTGGGGACACGATGTCCCGCCAAGAGGGAAATCGAAGCTCTTTATGCACCTTGGTGTCAACTCCATCCTGTGTGCATGGCGCCACGGGCGCCCTCCCCCACACCGAGATGACCGAGATGACCGACCTGCTGTTCCGCCCCTTCGACCTGGCGGGAACCCCGCTGCACAACCGCATTGCCATGGCGCCAATGACCCGTGCCCGCAACCCGGGCGCCGTGGCCAACGAGCTGACCGCGCAGTACTACCGCCAGCGCGCCAGCGCCGGCCTGATCATCAGCGAAGGCACGCCGGTCTCGCCGCAGGGCCAGGGCTACATCGACGTGCCGGGCATCTGGTCGGCCGAACAGGTGGCGGGCTGGAAGCTGGTGACCGATGCGGTACACGCCGCGAAGGGCACGATCTTCGCCCAGCTGTGGCACGTCGGCCGCATGTCGCACAGCTCGCTGCAGCCCGACGGCGGCCAGCCGGTCAGCGCCGGTACGCGTGCCGTGGGCAGCGACCCGCGCAACTTCGCCTTCGTGTACCTGGATGACGGCAGCCGCGGTCGCGTCGATCCGACCCCGCCGCGCGCCCTGCGCACCGAGGAAGTGCCGGGCATCGTCAGCGACTTCGTGCGTGGCGCGGAAAATGCCATCGCCGCCGGTTTCGACGGCATCGAACTGCACGCCGCCAACGGCTACCTGTTCGAGCAGTTCCTCAACCCGGTCACCAACGATCGGCAGGACCTCTACGGCGGCTCGCTGCGCAACCGCGCACGGCTGATCCTGGACACCGTCGATGCACTGGCCGCGAGCATCGGCGCGCACCGCGTCGGCGTGCGCCTGGCACCGAACAGCCAGGTCTTCGACATGCCGGCCTATGCCGAGAACGAAGCCAGCTACCTGTACCTGGCCGAAGAACTGGGCAAGCGCGGGCTGGCCTACGTGCATCTGAATGACAACTACCTGCGCGGCGAGCGCGCCATCGGCGAAGACTTCCTGAAGGCCTTCAAGCAGGCGTACGGCGGCACCGTGCTGCTGGCCGGCGGCATGACCCGCGAGTACGCACTGCGCCTGGTCGACGAAGGCACGATCGACATCGCCGCCTTCGGCCAGCCGTTCATCGCCAACCCGGATCTGGTCGAGCGCCTGCAGCAGGACATCGCGCTGGCCGCGCCGGATCGCGACACCTACTACGGTGGTGGCCGCGAGGGCTATCTGGACTACCCGGCGGCGAGCTGATCGAGCACGGGGTCGGATCCCTTTCCAACGGAAAGGGCTCTGACCCCTGGTTCGGCCAAGAAGGGGTCAGAGCCGCGCTGCGCGCGGACCGGGCATGGGGTCGGATCCCTTTCCAACGGAAAGGGCTCTGACCCCTGGTTCGGCTAGGAAGGGGTCAGAGCCGCGCTGCGCGCGGATCCGACCCCGGCTTTCAAGCGCCCTCGCGCACGTAGGCGAACGACTCGTCCAGCCGCGGGAAGCCGACCACCTGTTTCACCAGCGCCTGCGCTTCCTCGTCGCTGATCCGCCCTGCGGCAATGTCATCGGTGCGGGCAAACAAGGCCTCAAGCGCCGTCGCCTGGTCGTCGCGCAACCAGCTGCGGTGGCTGCCCAGCCACGCCTGCAGGTTGGCGGCCAGATCACCTTCGACCAGCGTCGTGTACTCCGCTTCCAGTTCCGCCACCGCCTCGACCATCTTGCGGAACAGGAAGTCCTGCAGGTTGGCGGCCAGCACGTCGGCGCGGTCGTCGTCGTGCCACACAAGCAGCACCGGCGCTTCGGCGAACCCCGGCGCATTGGTCCAGAAACAGTAGGTATCGCCGGCACCACTGCGCGCGAACGGCAGCAGCTGCAGGTCCTCGCGCAGCGGGTTGTAGTGGTCCTCGGCGGTCAGGTCTTCCCAGGCTTCGCGCAGTTCGCCCTGTTCAATCGGCTCGAACTCGTTGGCGTGCAGCAGCAGCGGCGGCTGTGCCAGCAGGGTGGGAAACACTTCGCGGAACCACGGGTTGCCCAGCGCACCCCAGTCGCTGCGCCCTTCGGCGGTGATCTGATGAAACAGCGGCGGAAAGGCCTGGCCGGTGGCCTGTTCGATATCGGAAAGCGTGCTCATGGAGGTCCCTGTCGAAAGCAGTCGCCTACCTTGCCTGAATCCCGCCGACAGATGAACCGGCAGCCCGCTGCGGCAGGTCTAGACTGCACGCAACCGGCCCCCGCAGATCCCTGCCATGGACTCCCCCGCCCGCACCTTCATCGTCAACATCGATGTGCCCGATCTGGCCGCTGCCGAAGCGTTCTACGTTGCAGCCTTCGGCCTGCGCGTCGGCCGCCGCTTGGGCGCTGGCGCGCTTGAACTGCTCGGTGGTCCCACCCCGCTGTACCTGCTGCAGAGTGATGCGGGCAGCGTGGCCACCGACGAGGGCGACGTGCGCGATTACGAGCGGCATTGGACGCCGCTGCACCTGGACTGGGTGGTAGAAGACATCAATGTCGCGCTGTCACGCGCGGTGGCCGCCGGCGCGGTGATCGAACTGCCGGTGAGCGAACGCCGCTGGGGGCGGCTGGCGGTGCTGGCCGACCCGTTCGGGCATGGGTTCTGCCTGATCCAGTTCGTTGGGTTGGGGTATGACGCATTGGTGGAGTGATCGGGGCCTGCCATCCACGCATGGCGTGGATCTACTGCATCCACGCATGGCGTGGATCGACTGCCTGATGCGGTGGGTGCCGACCGTTGGTCGGCACTGCATCCCGCCTCACTCCCGCAGCATATCCACGAAGGCGCGCAGCGCCGAAGCCATCTGCCGCTGCTTCGGGTAATACAGCACGAAGCCGGGGAACGGCTCGCTCCAGTCCTGCAGCACCGCCACCATCGTCCCGGCCTCGATATGCGGGCGCGCGGCATCTTCCAGCACGTAGGCCAGGCCGAAACCATCCAGCACCGCGCGCATGATGGTGGTCTGCTCACTCAGCGTCAGCCGCCCGCGCACGTCGATCTCCAGCGACTGCCCATCGCGATCGAACTGCCACTTGTACAAGTGCCCGCTGGCGAAACGGAAGCGGATGCATTCGTGCTGCAGGAGGTCGCGCGGGTGCTGCGGCGCCGGATGCTGGCGCAGGTATTCCGGCGAGGCCACGATCATGCCGTGCAGCGCCGGTCCCAACGGCACCGCCACCATGTCCTCGGGCACGAACTCATGCAGGCGCACGCCGGCATCGAAGCCGTCGGCGACGATGTCGACCAGTCCATCGTTCTCGGTCAGTTCCAGCCGCACATCCGGATGCGCGCGCAGGAAGCGGGTCAACCGCGGCCCGAGCTGGGTCGGTACCGCCGCACGCGCCGCGTTGATGCGCAGCAGGCCGGTCGGGCTGTCCCTGAACTGGTTCATCTCTTCCAGCGCGTCGTGCACCTGGCCCAGCGCCGGCTGCAGCCGGTCCAGCAGGCGCTGCCCGGCCTCGGTCAGGGCCACGCTGCGGGTGGTGCGGTGGAACAGGCCCACGCCCAGCCGCTCTTCCAGCGCCCGGATCGCATAGCTCACCGCCGAGGTCGACAGGGTCAGCTCGCCGCCGGCCTTGCGGAAGCTGCGGTGGCGGGCCACGGCGGCAAAGGCGGCCAGGTGGGAGAGATTGTCAGAGGCCATTGTGCAGTCTGCCTTGATGAATCATGCCGATATCCGGGCTTTGTAGGCCGGTACGAGGGGCGTATTGTAAAGCGCCTTTCGACAAACCCCGCCAAGGATTCCCCATGTCCCTCGCCCATGGTTATGCGGTGCGCACCAACACCGCCCCGCTCGAGCCCTTCACCTTCGAACGTCGCGCCGTCGGCGCCAACGACATCCGCATCGAAGTGCTGTACAGCGGCATCTGCCATTCCGACCTGCACCAGGCCCGCGACGATTGGGGCGGCGCCGAGTACCCGATGGTGCCGGGCCACGAGATCATCGGCCGCGTGGTCGAAGTCGGCCCGTCCGTCACCACCCTGAAGGTCGGCGACTTCGCCGGCGTCGGCTGCATGGTCGATTCCTGCCGCCATTGCGATGCCTGCGACCACGACCTGGAGCAGTACTGCGAAAAGGGCCCGACCTACACCTACAACAGCCACGACCGCAACACCGGCGAGCTGACCATGGGCGGTTACTCCGACCACATCGTGGTCGAGCAGCGCTTCGTGGTGAAGGTCTCTGAAAAGCTGGACCTGAAGGCCGCCGCGCCGCTGCTGTGCGCCGGCATCACCACCTACTCGCCGCTGCGCCACTGGAAGGTCGGCCCGGGCCAGAAGGTCGGCGTGATCGGCCTGGGTGGCCTCGGCCACATGGGCGTGAAGTTCGCCAAGGCGATGGGCGCCACCGTGGTGATGATCACCACCACCCCGGAAAAGGGTGCCGACGCCAAGCGCCTGGGCGCCGACGAAGTGCTGGTCTCGCGCGACGCGGAGCAGATGAAGGCCCACGCCAACAGCTTCGACTTCCTGCTCAACACGGTGCCGGTCAGCCATGACACCAACCCGTACATGAGCCTGCTCAAGCGCGATGCCACCATGTGCCTGGTCGGCGTCATCACCGAACTGGACCCGCCGCTGATGGGTGGCACGGTCATCTTCGGCCGCAAGCACGTCACCGGCTCGGCCATCGGCGGCATGGCCGAAACCCAGGAAATGATGGACTTCTGTGCCGAGCACGGCATCGTCAGCGATGTTGAAATGATCAACATCAAGGACGTGAACCAGGCTTGGGAGCGCATGGCGAAGAACGATGTGCGTTACCGCTTCGTGATCGACATGGCGACCATCAAGGCTTGATCGCTGCAGTGATGGAATGAAAAAACCCCGGCAATACCGGGGTTTTTTCTTTAGGTAGTGGCCGGGGGGGGGGGGGGGGGGGGCGGGGGGCGCGCGGCGGGGCGCCCCGGCCCGC
>NZ_JACVTV010000070.1:0-22436 GCF_016624625.1 Stenotrophomonas sp. S41
GCGCGCCCCGCCCCCCCCCCCCCCGGGGGCCGGCGGGCCCCCCCCCCGGCGAGCGCGAAGCGCGGGCGTCACACCCCCGCATCCACCAGGTAATCAATGAAGCTGCGCACCTTCGGTGCCAGGTGGCTGCGGCTGGTGTAGACGGCAAAGATGCCGATCGTGGGCACGTCCCATTCCGGCAGCACGCGCACCAGGCGGCCATCGGCCAGCGCGTCCTCCAGCAGGAAATCCGGCTGCAGGATCACGCCCATGCCGGCAATGGCCGCTTCGCGCAGCACGTCACCGTTGTTGGCCTGCAGGATGCTGTTCACTGTCACCCGGGTTTCGCCGCCCGGCCCCTGCAGCGGCCACTGGTTGCCCGACGCCCAGTAGCTGTAACCGAGGCAGTCGTGCTGTTCCAGCTCCTGCGGCGTGTGCGGCGTGCCGCGCGCGGCCAGGTAGGACGGCGCCGCGCACAGGGTGATGCGGGCCTGGCCCAGCCGCCGCGCGATCAGCGCCGGGCTCGGTTCGCGGGTGATGCGGATGGCCACGTCGTAGCCTTCTTCGACCATGTCCACCAGGCGGTCGGCCAGGGCCAGGTCCAGTTCCACCTGCGGGTAGCGCTGGCGGTAGCCGGCCAGCAGCGGGCCGAGGCGGGCGATGCCCCAGCTGACCGGCGCGTTGATGCGCAGCGTGCCCGAGGGCTCCAGCGCCTGCGCACCGATGCTGGCTTCCAGTGCGTCGAACTCGGCCAGCAGGCGCACGCACTGCGCGTAGTAGGCCGCGCCCGCGCTGGTCGGGCTGACCCGCCGCGTGGTGCGGTGGAGCAGGCGGGTGGACAGGCGTTTTTCCAGCGCGGCCACCTGCCGGGTCACCCCGGCCGTGGACATGTCCAGCGCCTGCGCAGCGGCACTGAAGCCGTTGCGCTCGACCACCGCGACGAACACACGCATGGCGTCCAGGGTGTCCATTGTTTCGCCTTCTGCAATAAATACGGTCAGATCATCGTATTTATCGGCTCTGGTGAGCGCAATAAGCTGTGCTCACTCCTTCCGAGGTGCCTGCCATGTCCACCACGTCCCGTCCGCTGTCACCGCTCGCCCCCTATGCCGGCACCCTGCTGCGGCTGGCGCTGGGCGGCCTGTTCCTGGCCCATGGCCTGACCAAGCTGCTGGTGTTCACCCCGGCCGGCACCGCGGCCTATTTCCAGTCGCTGGGCCTGCCCGGTGTACTGGGGTATTTCACGATCGTTGCCGAGCTCGGCATCGCCACCGCCCTGCTGCTGGGTGTCTATGCGCGCTGGATCGGCCTGCTCGGCGTGCCGCTGCTGCTGGGCACCATCGTCACCGTGCACGGCGCCAACGGTTTCAGCTTCGCCAACAGTGGCGGCGGCTGGGAATACCCGGCGTTCTGGGCGGTGGCCCTGGTCGTGCTGTTCCTGCTGGGCGATGGCCGCTGGACCTTGCGTTCGCGCTGATCGCCCCCTGAAAGAATTCCTGGAGGTTCCCATGTCCCGCCTGCCTTCGCTGTACATCTCCCATGGTTCGCCGATGACCGCCCTGCATCCGGGCCAGGTCGGCGTGCGCCTGGCCGAGCTGGCCCGCGACCTGCCGACGCCTCGCGCGATCGTCATCGCTTCGGCGCACTGGCTCGCCCGCCAGCCGCTGGTCGGCACGCACCCGCAGCCGCCGACCATCCACGATTTCGGCGGTTTCCCGCGCGAGCTGTTTGAACTGCAGTACCCGGCCCCGGGCGACCCGGCGCTGGCCGAAGAGGTGGCCGGGCGCATCGCCGCAGCCGGCCTGCCGGTGGCCATCGACCCGCAGCGTGGCCTCGACCACGGTGCGTGGGTGCCGCTGCGCATGCTGCGCCCGCAGGCCGACATCCCGGTGGTGCCGGTGTCGATCCAGCCGATGCTGGGCCCGCAGCACCAGTACGCGCTGGGCCGCGCGCTGGCGCCGCTGCGCGAGCAGGGCGTGCTGCTGATCGGTTCGGGCAGCATCACCCACAACCTGCACGACTGGCGCGACTACCAGGACGGCAAGGAAGCGCCGTACGTGCGCCCCTTCATCGAATGGGTGGAGCAGCGCCTGGCCGCCAACGATCGCGACGCGCTGTTCGACTACCGCCGCCAGGCGCCGTTTGCCGAGCGCGCGCATCCCACCGATGAGCACCTGCTGCCGCTGTACTTCGCGATGGGCGCGGCGGGCGAGGGCGGCTTCGGTGCGCAGCGCATCGATGCGGGCATCGACGCCGGCATGCTGGCGATGGATATCTACCGCTTCGATGGCAGCGCTGCGGCGGTGGCCGCATGAGCGCCGTGCTGCCGATGCTGGAGCGCCCGGCGCAGGGCACCGCGCAGGGCCTGGTGGTGCTGCTGCACGGCGTGGGCAGCAACGAGCAGTCGCTGGCCGGCCTGGCCCAGGCGCTCGACCCGCGCCTGCACGTGCTGCTGCCGCGCGGGCCGCTGGTGTTCGGGCCGCAGGCGTTCGGCTGGTTCACCGTGCGCTTCGGTGCGCAGGGGCCGGTGATCGACCCGGCGCAGGCCGAACAGTCGCGCCTGCTGCTGGGTGAGTGGCTGGCGGCGCAGCAGCAGCGGCTGGGCGTGGATGCGCGGCAGACCGTGCTGGCCGGCTTCAGCCAGGGCGGCATCATGAGTGCCAGCGTCGCCCTGACCCAGCCGCAGCGGGTGAAGTCGTTCGGCGTGCTGTGCGGGCGCATCCTGCCGGAGATCGCCCCGCACGTGCCGGCCGACATTGCCGATGCCGGGCTGGACGGCCTGCTGGTGCACGGCCATGCCGACGACAAGCTGCCGTACACGCTGGCCGAATCCGCCGCCGCGCGCCTGCAGGCGCTGGGCGTGGCCCACCAGCTGCGTGGCTACCCGGTTGGCCACACGCTGTCGGCGGACATGCAGCGGGACATCAGCGGCTGGATCCAGCAGCGTTTGCTGTCGCTGCCCTGACGCGCATTCACACAGCAGGCCGCAGCGACGGCCTGCTGTGTTAACTTTTTTTCCAGTCTCCGGCGCACACCGGTTTTTCCCGGGCCCCACGCGCCGCTTCCTGGAAGAAGCATGCACACCATCGAAGTCGTCCTGGCGATGCTGGTAGCCGTTGTCGCCAGCGGTTACCTGGTTCGCGTCCTGCCATTCTCGTTGCCCCTGCCGCTGGTGCAGATCGCGCTGGGCGCGGTCATCGCCGGCGTGTTCAACCGCGGCCACGCGCTGGAACCGGAAGTGTTCTTCCTGCTGTTCCTGCCGCCGCTGCTGTTCCTCGATGGCTGGCGCATTCCCAAACAGGGCCTGTTCCGCGATAAAGGCGCGATCCTCGAACTGGCCTTCGGCCTGGTGGTGTTCACCGTCATCGGCGCCGGCCTGCTGATCCACTGGATGATTCCGGTGATGCCGCTGGCGGTGTGCTTCGCGCTGGCGGCCATCGTCTCGCCCACCGACCCGGTGGCCGTCGGTGCGATCGCCGCCAAGGCGCCCATTCCCAAGCGCCTGATGCACATCCTGGAAGGCGAATCGCTGCTCAACGATGCATCCGGCCTGGTCTGCTTCCGCTTCGCCGTGGCCGCGGTGATGACTGGCAGCTTCTCGCTGGCAACTGCCTCGCTGACCTTCCTGTGGGTGGCCGTGGCCGGCCTGGCGGTGGGCGTGGCGGTCACCTTGGGCGTGTCCACGTTCCAGCGCTGGCTGTGGCGCCGCTTCGGCGAAGAGCCCGGCGCGGCGATGCTGGTCAACCTGCTGATCCCGTTCGCGGCCTACCTGCTGGCCGAAGAAATCCACGCCTCGGGCATCCTCGCCGCGGTCGCCGCCGGCATCGCGATGAGCTACGTCGAGCTGACCGGCCGCGTGTCGGGCAGCATGCGCGTGCAGCGTGCGGGTGTCTGGAACATGCTGCAGTTCAGCTTCAACGGCATCATGTTCGTGCTGCTGGGCGAGCAGCTGCCGGGCATCGTCGAGCGCGCCACCACCACCATGAACGAGACCGGCCACCAGAGCGCCTGGTGGCTGCTGGTGTACGTGCTGGTCATCAACGCCATGCTGATCGCGCTGCGCCTGCTGTGGGTGTGGCTGTCGCTGCGCTGGAACCTGCTGCGCGCGCGCCGCCGCGGCCTGGAGCGGGGCGAGGCGCCGAACTGGCGCATCGTGGTGGCGACCTCGGTGGCCGGCGTGCGCGGTGCCATCACCCTGGCTGGCGTGCTGACCCTGCCGCTGTTCCTGCCTGATGGCAGCGCCTTCCCGGCGCGTGACCTGGTGATCTTCCTGGCCGCGGCGGTCATCCTGTTCTCGCTGGTCGGCGCCAGCGTGGCACTGCCGCAGCTGCTGAAGGGCCTGCAGCTGCCGGCCGATTCGGGCGAACGCAAGGAAGAGGACCTGGCCCGCAAGCTGTCCTCCAAGGCCGCCCTGGCCGGGGTGGAGCGCATGCGCCAGCAGCTGGTGATGAACCAGAACACCGAGAACGTACAGCTGTACAACGACGCCGCCTCGCGGGTCAGCCTGCTGTACCAGCGCCATCTGGAAAAGGACAGCGACGGCCCCGACGTGGACCCGGAGAAGGTGAACCGGATGGAGCAGGGCTACCGCCAGCTGCGCAGTGCCGGCCTGAATGCCGAGCGCGAGGAGCTGTTCCGCCTGACCCGGCGCGGGGTGATCTCCGACGAGATCTCGCGGCGCCTGATCCGCAACCTGGACCTGCTGGAATCGCGCAAGCGCGATTGACCCTGCCCTGAAACGTAGAGTCGAGCTTGCTCGACTGCTCTTTCCCAAAGCAGTCGAGCAAGCTCGACTCTACCGATCGCGCGGCGCGGATTATTCCGGCTTCTGGTCCAGGAAGTACGCCTCGACCTTGCCATTGACCTTCATGGTCATCGGGTTGCCGCGGCGGTCGCGGGCCTTGCCGGCCTGGACGCGGATCCAGCCTTCGCTGATCGAGTATTCCTCGACGTTGTCGCGCTCGATGTCGTTGAAACGCACGCCAACGCCGCGCTCCAGCGCCTTGGCATCATGGAAGGGGCTGGCCGGGTTGATCGCCAGGTGGTCGGGAGGGGTATCGCTCATCGCTTCATTCACAGTGACGGCCACCAAGGCCGGCTTCAGCGGCACAGGATAAACCGTAGAATGCCGGCCTGCCCCAAGGAGTGCCCGCCATGCCCGACAACAGCGATTATTTCGACTTCGAAGAAGACGCCCACGATTTCGACGAAGACGACTTCGAGGCGCGGGTCTGGAACCTGCTGGTGCTGATCAATCCGGGCGACGAGGAGCTGGCGCTGCAGCAGTTCAACCGCTGGCGCGAGCACCTGGCCGAGGACGGGCAGCCGCTGGAAGCGGACAGTGACTGGGTGCCGGCGCTGTTCACGGCCATCGCCTGGCAGTCGGGCTTCGAGGTGGAGCGTGATGACCTGGAATCGCTGCAGTCGGCGGTGAACGAGCTGTCGGCGCGCTTCAACCTGCAGCTGGACTGGGGCGGCGACCTGGATGACGAGGATTTCGCTGCCGACCTGGACGGCGTGCAGCTGATGTCCACCGCCTTCGACCGCCTGCGCGAGCACAACTACACCCTGTGGAGCGTGGATGCGGGCAGCGACGGCTTCACCGGCTGGATGGCGCTGACCCGCGACGACGACGCGCTGCTGGCGCTGTGTTCGCTGCTGAACCTGGAAGTGCGTCTGGGCAGCGACCCGTTCTGATCGGTAGCGCCGGGCCCAAACCCCATCCACGCATGGCGTGGATCTACTGGATGCATCCGACCATGCACCACCGGTAGCGCCGGGCCATGCCCGGCGGCTTCTCGCCGCGCTGCGCGCTCGCCGGGCATGGCCCGGCGCTACCCGTACCGGCCTACGGCCGGTACTGCGCCCGTGCGTTGGCGATCACGGCCTTCACCAGCTCGCGGTCGGTATGCCGGGAAATGGCGCGTGCGCCGAGGGCGATCGCCTGCGTGCGCAGGTCCGCGTTGACATCGTAGTGGGCGCCGCTGGCCTTGTTCTGGAAGGCCCGCGGCGGAATGCCGAGCTGCGCCGCCATCGCGTGCAGCTCGGCCAGGGTGTCGGCCATCAGGTGCGCCCAGCGCTGTCCGCGCCAGGGATGCACCGCGTCATCGACGTAGACCGCCACCGCCGCGGCCGGTTCAGGCCTGCGGCTTGCCGTCGGTGTCGGCGGCGTCGGCCGGAGCGGCCTCGGCGTCGGCAGCGGCTTCAACCACGTCGCCTTCAGCGGCGTCTTCGCCTTCTTCGGCCTGCTCGGTTTCGAACTCGGCCACCAGCTTGTCCAGGTACTCGTCAGCGGTCTGGCCGGCTTCGGCAGCCAGGGTGTCCAGCAGCTTCTGCATCAGCTCCGAATACTCCAGGTTGACCGTGCGGCCTTCCTTTTCCTGCACGTTGGACAGGTGCTTGAGCATGGCCAGCATCGGCACCGGGTTGTCGGCGTTGCCCATGGTCTGGCCACCGATGGCCAGCAGCCACTCGCGGCCCTGCAGGCCGATGGCGGCCACGGCCTGGCCGTCTTCGTTGGTCAGCACGGCATGGTTCTGCACCTGCTGCTGGGCATTCAGGCGCAGGAACGGACGCTTGGCCTGCTGCTTCTTGCGCTTGTCGCGCTTGGCCTTGGAGTTCTGGGACATGGGGTGGGGTCACCTGGAAAGGAAAGACCGCCATTGTACTGGGTGCCGCGCTGCGCGCTCGCCGGGGGGGGGGGGGGGGGCGGGCCCCCCCGCCCCCCCCCGCGCCGCGCCGCCCCCCCCCCCCGGCGGAGACCAATCAGGGGTCAGAGCCCTTTCCGGGGAAAAGGGATCCGACCCCGGCTCAGGGTGCTACCGCCGACGGCGCGGCCTCACCCTGCGCGGCCTGCACGTCCGGGTCGGCCACGGCGGCCGACAGCCCCACCTGCGGGCCGGCGCCAGCCAGGGCGGCTTCTTCGGCGGCCTTGGTCATCACCACGATGCTGATGCGGCGGTTGATCGGGTTCTGCGGATCGGCCTTGTCGAACAGCACCGAGGAGGACAGGCCGACCACGCGGGTGATCTTGCTGTCGTCCATGCCACCATCGACCAGCGCACGCCGCGCGGCGTTGGCACGGTCGGCGCTCAGTTCCCAGTTGCCATAGCCGCGCGCGGCCGAATAGGCGGTGATATCGGTGTGGCCGGTCAGGCTGATCCGGTTCGGCACGTGGTTCAGGTACTCGGCCAGCTCGTGCAGGATCTGCTGGGTATAGGGCTTCAGCGTGGCGCTGCCCAGGTCGAACATCGGCCGGTTCTGCTTGTCCACGATCTGGACGCGCAGGCCTTCCGGGGTCAGGTCCAGCAGCAGCTGGTCCTTGAACGGTTCCAGCGCCTGGCTCTTGCTGATCGCTTCCTGCAGCTCCTTCATCAGCGCTTCCAGCTGCTGCTTGTCGCGCTGCTGCTGGTCCACCGGCTGCGGCACGGCTTCCTTCTGGTTCTGGAAGGGGTCGTTGCTGTTGCCGCGGGACACATCGGTGGCGCCGCCCAGCTTGATCATCGAGGTGCTGGCGCCGCCCGGGCCGGCCATGCCCGGTGCGGGCGTGGGGCTCTGCCCGGCCAGCGGGCTGGGGTTGCGGAAGTATTCGGAGATCGCCGCGCGCTCGGGCTTGCTGGTGCTGGCCATCAGCCACAGCACCAGGAAGAAGGCCATCATCGCGGTCACGAAGTCGGCGTAGGCCACTTTCCACGAACCGCCGTGATGGGCGGCATGGCCGCCCTTCTTGACCCGGCGGACGATGACGGTGGGCTTGTTCTCGGCCATGGCTTACTTGACCGTCTTCAGGTGCTGCTCGAAATCGGAGAACGCCGGGCGCACGTTCGACGGCAGGGTCTTGCGGGCGAATTCCAGGGCGATCTTCGGGTTGTAGCCGCGCAGGCAGGCCAGCAGGGCGGTCTTGACCGATTCGTAGATGCGGCTGTCCTGCTCGGCGCGCGCTTCCATCGCCGA
The DNA here is from genome assembly GCF_016624625.1 of Stenotrophomonas sp. S41. Lineage (NCBI taxonomy): Bacteria > Pseudomonadati > Pseudomonadota > Gammaproteobacteria > Lysobacterales > Lysobacteraceae > Stenotrophomonas > Stenotrophomonas sp. S41. The sequence continues at coordinate 7,933 of NZ_JACVTV010000070.1, forward strand.
GGCCATCGGGCCGATGAAACCGTAGCCCAGCAGGATGCCGAGGAAGGTGCCGACCAGGGCGCCTGCCACGTGGCCACCCACTTCGACGATGTCGCCGCCGATCGAGCCCATGGTGATGACGATGCCCAGCACGGCCGCCACGATGCCGAAACCGGGCAGGCCGTCGGCCACCTTGTTCATCACCTGCGAGGGCGCCATTGCTTCGGCGTGGTGCTTTTCCAGCTCCAGCTCCAGCAGCGGCTCCAGTTCGTGCGGCTCGATGTTGCTGCCGATCATCAGGCGCAGGCAGTCGGTGATGAAGTCGATCAGGTGGTGGTCGGCCTGCACCTTCGGGTAGTTGGCGAACAGGGCGCTCTCGGCCGGGCGTTCGACGTGGTCTTCCAGCGACATGAAGCCTTCGCGGCGGGCCTTGTTCAGCAGTTCATAGAGCAGGCTGAGGACGTCGATGTAGTCCTGCTGCTTGTAGCGCGGGCCCTTGAACACGCCGATCGCCGCCTGCAGCGTCTGCTTGACCGTCTTGGCCGGGGTGCCGACCAGGAACGCACCGACGGCCGCGCCGCCGATGATGACCAGTTCGTAAGGCTGCCAGAGGGCACCCAGGCGACCGTGGGCGCCCAGGTAGCCGCCGAGGACGCTGATGATGACGACCAGGAATCCAACGATGATGAGCATGGCGCGACGCAAGGAGAGGGGATATCTCCTTGTCGGCCTGACACCGGTGTTTCTGAAGAGGGAATTCTGTGAAGTCGGTCAGCGGGGGTGATCAGCCCGCCGTTCCGGCCTCGGCGCCTTCACGCTGCAGGGGATTGGGCCACGGCTCGCCGTTGCCGACGAAGGAAAGTGAGACCGAGTTCAGGCAGTGGCGCTCGAAGGTGGGCGGCGGGCCGTCCGGGAACACGTGGCCCAGATGGCTGCCGCAGCGGGCGCAGGTGATCTCGGTGCGGACCATGCCGTGGCTGGTGTCGCGGATCTCGGTCACGTGCGCCGGGTCGTAGGGCGCGAAGAAGCTGGGCCAGCCGGTGCCCGAATCGAACTTGGTGCTGGAGCGGAACAGCGGCAGCGCGCACAGGCGGCAGCAGTAGACGCCCTCGCGCTTGTTGTCGAGGAACACGCCGCAGAACGGGGCCTCGGTGCCGTGCTGCAGCAGCACGCGGCGTTCCTCGGCGCTCAGGCCGGCCACCAGGGCGTCGGTCTGGGTGGCGGTGGGGGGCGTCAGGTCGAAAGCGCTCATGCCGGCTCCGTGGGGGTGTGGCCTGGGGATGCCGGCAAACGTGGGGGTGCGCGGCGGCCGTTGCAAGTGTGATGGCCATTCATGGCCGGCACACAGGCCCCGGCGCAAAGTCGAGCTCTCACACGAAGGAGCGTGCCATGACACCGCGTCTTGCCCTGTTGTTGACCGCCCTGCTGCCGCTGGCTGCCCAGGCCCAGGTGCCCACGTCCTCCAGCCCGACCGCCACGCGCAGCACGAACAGCGTGAACCCGCCCCCGGTTGCGCCGCAGGCGCCGCCGCAGCCCGCCAACCCGGCACTGCCGGTGCAGGTGCCGCGCCAGCCGGCGCAGCCGATCCGCTCGACCGGCCCGGCGCAGGTGGCACCGGCATCGACGCCGGCCACGCGGGTACCGGACAAGGTGTACGACCGCAACGGCCGCATCGTGCCGGGGGTGAAGCCGGCGGGCCCCAACCGCGTGTTCGATTCGCGCACCGGCCGGTACTACGACAGCGTGCCGGCGGGCGACGGGCAGCAGATCAAACCGTGAAGTGCGCCGTGGTGGGCCTGAACCCACGAAAACGACGTCCTGCCGATCACTGTTTTTTCGCCTGCGATTAACCGCGCCGGGACCACCGTGGCCCTGCACCGGCGACCGCCGTTGCATGTCCTTCGTCCACTGGATCGCGATCATGAAAAACCAGCAGAACCGTCATCCCGGCAAGGAGCAGCAGGGCCAGAGCCGCAGCCCGCAGCAGCAACAGCAGCAGATGGATGCGCAGCAGCCGCAGAAGGGCGGCAAGCAGCAGGAGCAGCGCCAGCAGGGGTCGCAGAAGCACCCGCAGCAGCGCTGACCGACGCCAGGGGTCGGATCCCGCGCAGCGGGCTCTGACCCTCACTTGCACCAGGGGTCGGATCCCGCAACGCGGGCTCTGACCCCAAACCCGGCCCAGCCGCTCAATCCGCGATCGGCAGCGCCCAGGTCTCCTTCACTTCTTCCATCACGATGTAGCTCTTCGATTCGCGCACATGCGGCAGGGTCAGCAGGGTGCTGCCCAGCAGCTTGCGGTAGCTGGCCATCTCGCTGATGCGCGCCTTCAGCAGGTAATCGAAATCGCCCGAGACCAGGTGGCACTCCAGCACGTTGGGCAGCTTCAACGCCGCGCGGCGGAACTCCTCGAAGATGTCGCCGGACTTGTAGGCCAGGCTGATCTCCACGAACACCAGCAGGCTGGCCTTCAGTGCCGCCGGGTCGAGGTGCGCGTGGTAGCCGGTGATGACCCCTTCGCGCTCCAGCCGGCGCACGCGCTCGGTGCAGGGGGTGGTCGACAGGCCGACCCGTTCACCCAGCTCGGTGAAGGAAATACGGCCCTCGGCCTGCAGGATGCGCAGGATCTTGCGGTCGATCTTGTCCAGCTCGCGCGGGCGTGTGGCCATGGCCGTCAACCTCCGGGGGTGAATCACAGGAAAACATCCTGCCTGTGATCGCTAAATCAGGCAAATCGTCTGGGAACGGAAGAATATACTTCCCCGATTATGCTCCCGGCGTGCTCAAACGCAGGGAATCATCGGGTTGGAGAGTTCCCATGCGAGTCCTCGTTCTTGGCAGCGGCGTGATCGGCACCACCAGTGCCTGGTACCTGCGGCAGGCCGGCTTTGAAGTCACGGTCATCGACCGCCAGCCCGGCCCCGCGCTGGAGACCAGTTTTGCCAACGCCGGCCAGCTGTCGTTCGGCTACACCTCGCCGTGGGCCGCCCCGGGCGTGCCGAAGAAGGCGATCGGCTGGCTGTTCGAAAAGCATGCGCCGCTGGCGATCAAGCCGGGCATGGACCTGGCCCAGTACCGCTGGCTGTGGCAGATGCTGCGCAACTGCACCCACGAGCGCTACGCCATCAACAAGGCGCGCATGGTGCGCATGTCCGAGTACAGCCGCGACTGCCTGAACGAGCTGCGCGCGCAGATCGGCATCGAGTTCGAGGGCCGCGACCTGGGCACCACCCAGCTGTTCCGCACCCAGCAGCAGCTGGACGCCTCGGCGCAGGACATCGAGATCCTGGCCCAGTACGGCGTGCCCTACGAAGTGCTGGACCGCGCCGGCATCATCCAGGCCGAACCGGCCCTGGCCCACGTCGATGGCCTGGTGGGCGCGCTGCGCCTGCCGCGTGACCAGACCGGCGACTGCCAGCTGTTCACCCGCCGCCTGGCGCAGATGGCGGCCGACGCCGGCGTCGAGTTCCGCTACGACCAGGACATCAGCGGCCTGGAGTTCGATGGCGACCGCATCACCGGCGTGCGCATCGGCGGCCGGCTGGAAACCGCCGACCGCTTCGTGGTCGCGCTGGGCAGCTATTCGCCGCAGATGGTGGCGCCGCTGGGCATGCGCCTGCCGGTGTACCCGCTGAAGGGCTATTCGCTGACCCTGCCGATCACCGACCCGGCGATGGCACCGACCTCGACCATCCTGGACGAGAGCTACAAGGTGGCCGTGACCCGCTTCGACAACCGCATCCGCGTGGGCGGCATGGCCGAAGTAGCCGGTTTCGACCTGTCGCTCTCGCAGCGCCGCCGCGAGACCCTGGAACGGGTGGTGCGCGACCTGTACCCGAAGGGCGGCGACCTGGCCAAGGCCGATTTCTGGACCGGCCTGCGCCCGGCCACCCCGGACGGCACGCCGGTCATCGGCGCCACCCCGTTCCGCAACCTGTACCTCAACACCGGCCACGGCACCCTGGGCTGGACCATGGCCTGCGGCTCGGGCCGTTACCTGGCCGACCTGATGAGCGCGCGCCAGCCGCAGATCAGCACCGAGGGCCTGGATATCTTCCGCTACGGCCAGTACGGCCAGGCCCCGCAGCAGGAGAGCCGCGCATGCGTCCTGCCCGCGCGCTGATCGACCTGGGCGCGCTGCGCAGCAACTACCGGCTGGCCCGCGAACTGGGCGGCGGCAAGGCGCTGGCGGTGGTCAAGGCCGATGCCTATGGCCACGGCGCGGTGCGCTGCGCGCAGGCGCTGGAAGGCGAGGCCGATGGCTTCGCGGTGGCCACGATTGAAGAGGCGCTGGAACTGCGCCAGGCCGGCATCCGTGCGCCGATCCTGCTGCTGGAAGGCATCTTCGAGGCCAGCGAGCTGCCCCTGGTGGCCGAGCATGACCTGTGGTTCTCGGTGGGCTCGGCGTGGCAGCTGGAGGCGCTGGCCGCCTTCGACAGCCCGCGCCCGCTGACGGTGTGGCTGAAGCTGGACAGCGGCATGCACCGGCTGGGCCTGGACGTGGCCGGTTTCCGTGCTGCGCATGCGCGCCTGTCGGCGCTGCCGCAGGTGGAGCGCATCGTGATGATGACCCACCTGGCGCGTGCCGATGAGCTGGACAGCGAACGCACCCACGAACAGGCCGCTACCTTCAAGGCGGCCATCGACGGCCTGCAGGGCGAGACCAGCGTGTGCAACTCGCCGGCCCTGCTGGGCTGGCCGGACGTGCGCAGCGACTGGGTGCGGCCGGGCCTGATGCTGTACGGGGCCAACCCGCTGCCGGACGACACCACGCTGACCGCGCGCCTGCGCCCGGTGATGACCATGCAGTCGAAGGTGATCGCCGAGCGCTGGATCGATGCCGGTGAGCCGGTGGGCTATGGCGCCCGCTTCGTGGCCAAGGCCCGTACCCGGGTAGGTGTGGTCGCGCTGGGCTATGCCGACGGCTACCCGCAGTTCGCCCCGAACGGCACCCCGGTGCTGATCGATGGCCAGCCCGGCGGGCTGATCGGCCGCGTGTCGATGGACATGCTGACCGTGGACCTGACCGCGCATGCGCAGGCCGGCATCGGCAGCGTGGTGGAACTGTGGGGCACGGCGCCGACCCTGGCCGAACTGGCCCCGCGCTGCGGTGTCAGCGCCTACCAGCTGCCGTGCGCGGTCAAGCGCGTGGCCCGGGTTTACCAGGAGTGAGGTGATGCCGGCCAGCGGCCGGCACTACCAGGATGCACGCGTCACGACCGCCGGGGGGGGGGGGGGCGGCCCGCGGGGGGGGGGGGGGGGGGCGGGGGGGGGCGGGCCCCCCCCCCCGGCGGCCTTTGATCAACGCGCGGCGGTCGCCTGCGTGGTCAACTGGCGCTTCACCCAGTCATCGATCAGGCGCTTCTCGAAGCGCAGCGGGTCGCTGTCGCTGCGCAGCCCGATGTTGTGCAGGTAGCCGCTGTCGCTCAGCTTGGCCTCGCCTTCGTCGACGATGCGGCCGCTGGCGTCCTTCAGCGTGTACTGCAGGGTGATGCGCGGCGGGTAGATGTCGCGCATGATCCGGATGCCGTCGGCACGCGGGCCGTGCCACGGCTCGTAGTCGCCGGCGCGCTTGATGTCCACCAGGGTCACGTCCAGGGTCTGCCCCGGCTGCAGCGGCTTGGCTGCCGTGGTCCGGATGTAGCGGGCCAGCTGCTGCACCCAGTCGCCGCGCTGTGCCTCGAAGCGGTTGGTGCTGCGGCGGATCTCGGTGAACGTGGCCGGATCGTCCCATTTCACGCTGACCGGGCCATCGGCCTGCAGCGCCCGCGGTGCCTGCGGATCGGTGACAGTGCGTGGCGCAGCGGTGGCGCTGCCCACGGCCAGGGCGCCTGCCAGCAGCAGGGCGGCGGAAAGCGAGCGGTTCATGGCGGTCTCCTGCGTCCCGTGATCGGGGCGGTGTCGGTTTACAGGTCGAGTGTGATCCTGCTGCCGGGTGCCAGCAATGGCCGATTGCGTCATATGCGACAGCAGTTGTCGCGAATTCATGGTCGTCAAGCCTGACTGACGTCGCTTGACGCTGTGAATACGCGCTCTGGAAGATGCTGTACCTCCACCCGGTCCGTCCCCCACGCCCTTGTCCACACTGCCGCCCCTCGCGGAGCGCCCGCCCTTGAAGGCGCCGGCGCCCGAACCCGACCTGCATCACGGCGTGCTCGAGCACATCAATGCCGGCTTCTGCGTGATCCAGGTGCTGTTCGAAGGCGAGCAGGCCGTGGACTATCGCTTCATCGAGGTCAACGATGCCTTCGAGCGCCACACCGGCCTGAAGGGGGCCCAGGGCAAGCGGATGACCGCGCTGGAGCCGCAGCACGAACGCGACTGGTTCCGCATCTACGGCGAAGTGGCACGCACCGGGCAACCGGCGCAGTTCGAGATGGATGCGCGCGCGCTGGGCCGTTCGTTCGCGGTGGACGCCGTGCGCGTGGGCGAGCCGGGCGAGGACAAGGTCGGCATCCTGTTCTTCGACGTGACCGCGCGCAAGCAGATCGAAGTGGAGCTGGGCGAGAGCGAGGCGCGGTTCAGCGCGCTGGCCGATGGCTTGCCGATGCCGGTCTGGGTGCTGGACGAGCGCGGCCATGCCCGGTTCGTCAACAGCGCCTTCAGCGAATTCTTCGGCGGCGACGAAACCCGCGTGCCGGAAGATGTCTGGCGTGGCCTGGTGCATCCGGACGACGCCTCGGTGTTCGAATACGAGCTGCAGGAAGCGCTGACGGTGCAGCGCTCGATGCATGCGCTGGTGCGCGCGCGGCGGGCCGATGGCCAGTGGCGCTGGCTGGAAATGAACGCACGGCCGCGCTTCTCGCGCATGGGTCGCTTCATCGGCCTGGCTGGCAGCAGCCCGGACGTGACCGAGCGCCGCGAGATCGAACTGGCGCGCGAGGAGCTGCTGCAGTCCGAGCGCGCCGCGCGCAGTGCCGCGGAAAACATGGCGCGGCTGAAGGACGAGTTCCTGGCCACGCTGTCGCACGAGCTGCGCACGCCGCTGACCACCATTCTCGGCTGGAGCGAACTGCTGCTGCAGCGGGTGGACAACACCAGCCCGCTGTTCAAGGGCCTGAACGTGATCGCCAGCAGCGCCACGGCGCAGAAGCGCCTGATCTCGGACATGCTGGACCTGAGCAGCATGCTGCTGGGCAAGGTGCAGCTGGAAGTGGAAGTGCTGGACCTGCGCACGCAGCTGGGCGAAGCCCTGGGGGCACAGGAGCCGGTGGCCGAGGGCAAGGCGCTGGATGTCAGCCTGCAGCTGCCCGACCAGCCCTGCCTGGTGCTGGGCGATGCCACGCGCCTGCAGCAGGTGTTCTGGAACCTGCTGTCCAACGCCATCAAGTTCACCCCGGCCGAAGGCCGCATCGAGGCGCAGGTGCGTGCCGATGGCGGCTACTGGACGATCACCCTGCGCGACACCGGCGACGGCATCGCGCCGGAGTTCCTGCACCATCTGTTCAGCCGTTTCCGCCAGGCCGATGGCACCACCACCCGCCGCCATGGCGGCCTGGGCCTGGGCCTGGCCATCGTGCAGCAGCTGGTGGAACTGCACGGCGGCACGATCAGCGCAGCCAGCGACGGCCATGGCCATGGCTCGACATTCACCGTGCGCCTGCCGCAGTACCTGCCTGATGCCGACCGCCGGCCGCTGCGCGAAGTGTTCAGCGGGCCGATCCTTGATCCGACCGTGGTCGAGCCGTATCCGCTGCGCGGCCTGCATGTGCTGGCCGTGGACGACCAGCCGGAAGTGCTGGAATACCTGCGGCGCATGCTGGAAGAGCAGGGCGCCAGTGTCTCGGCGGTCAGTTCGGCCGGTGAAGCGCTGGCCCTGCTGGCCGACAGCGGCCACCTGCAGTACCAGGTGATGCTGACCGACATCGGCATGCCGGGCATGGATGGCTATGGCCTGGTGCGCACGCTGCGCGAGGACATGGGCGTGGCGGCGACCGACCTGCCGGCGGTGGCGGTGACCGCGCTGGCGCGTGCCGACGACCGCCGCCGCGCACTGGCCTCGGGCTTCCAGGAACACGTCGCCAAGCCGTACTCGGTGGCGCAGCTGGTCTCGGCCGTGCGCAGCGTGCAGCCGGAACGCCGTGGCGACGCCTTGCACTGAGCACCCAGGAGATTTACTGATGTCCCGTATTGCGCCCCGCATCCACACCGATCCAGCGCAGATTGCCCGTCTGGAAGCCCTGTTGCCGCAGCTGGGGGGCGAATGGCAGGTGCAGCTGACCCTGCATGATGGCCGCCGCCTGCTGGGCACCGTGGCCGTGCGCCCGACGCTGCAGCAGTACCGCAATGAAGCGGGTGATGAGGGCAGCAACGGCCAGCTGCGCCTGGACGACTACGACAATCCGGTGCAGCAGCACCACGTCTGGCTGGATGAGATCGCCAGCGTCAGCCGGCTGCCGCCGAAGGCGCCGTCACAGGCGTGAAACGGTAGCGGCGGGGGGGGGCCCGCCGGCCCCCCCCCCGGGGGGCCGCCGGGCCGCGGGGCCCCCCCCCCCCCCCCACCCCGCATCTCAGTGTTCGAATACGGTCGGCGTTGCCTCGAACCGGCGCGCATAGGCGCGCTCGTCGGCCACGCGGGCCACTTCGTCGTCGGCCAGGTCCGGTGCCCCATAGACCGCATAGGCCACGCTGCCATCGGCGCCATGGCCGACCTGGTGCAGGCGGTAGCGCGAATGCCCACCACCGGTGTCCTCGGGGTAATGCACGGGCGGATGGCTGCCTTCCAGGTCCATCTCACTGTTGTCGACCACTCCACCGACGAACAAAGCGCGCATGCAGGTTCTCCTGGGGTTTGCTGGGGGAGCCTTTACCCTGAACGCTTCGATGTTGTCGGCGCATCAACAGCCCGTTGAACTTTCGCAAAGCGGCCCCCCGGGGCCGGCCCGGCGGGGGCGGTACAATGGACGGCCCTACGCTTGAAGTACCCGCGCCGATGGCCTCCAGCAACGACGCCCCCCTGCAGACCCTGCTCCTGCCGTTCAGCAACGGCACCCTGCACTGGCCCGACGGCCCGGTCGCCTTCCTCCGTGCCCGCGATGGCTGGCCGCTGCGCGAGATCGCCGGCAACCGCGAAGTGCACTGCGAGCAGAGCTTCGCCCCGTTTGCCGAGCCGCTGCAGCAGGCCGCCGGCTGGACCGTCAGCGGCCAGATCGACGATGCCGCCGGCAAGGGCCGCTACCCACTGGTGCTGGTGCTGCCGCCGCGCCAGCGTGAGGAAGCCCGCGCGCTGTTCGCCCGCGCCCTGGCCCTGGTGGCCGAGGGTGGCCGGATCGTCGCCTGCCAGTCCAACAACGAGGGCGCCCGCTCCGGCGAAGGCGACCTCAAGCAGCTGACCGGCCTCGGCGGCTGCCTGACCAAGAACCACTGTCGCGTGTACTGGACCGCGCCGCTGCAGGGCCAGCACGATGCCGACCTGGCCAAGCGCTGGAGCGCGCTGGACGCGGTGCGTCCGATCGTCGGCGGCCGCTTCCTCAGCCGCCCGGGCGTGTTCGCCTGGGACCGCATCGACCCGGCCTCGGCGCTGCTGGCCGAACACCTGCCCGCCGACCTGGCCGGCCGTGCCGCCGATCTCGGTGCCGGCTACGGCTACCTGTCGCGCGAGCTGCTGGAGCGCTGCCCGAAGATCACCGCGCTGGACCTGTATGAAGCCGAGCAGCGTGCGCTGGCCCTGGCCGAACTGAACCTGGCACCGCCGCCGCGCGCGCTGCCGCTGCGCTTCCTGTGGCGCGACGTCACCGCCGGCGTCGAGCCGGGCTACGACGTCATCATCAGCAACCCGCCGTTCCACACGCCGTCGCGCGCCGACCGTCCGGACATCGGCCAGCGCTTCATCGCCGTGGCCGCGCAGGCGCTGCGCCCGGGTGGCCGCCTGTACGTAGTGGCCAACCGCCACCTGCCCTACGAATACACGCTCAACGAGACCTTCGGCGCCGTGCGTGTCATCGCCGAGCGCGATGGCTTCAAGCTGGTCGAGGCGGTGAAGGGGAAGGGCAAGTGAAGCTGGTCAAGCTGATCGCCAACCTGGGCTACGGCAGCCGCAAGCAGGTGCAGTGGATGTTCCGCGAGGGCCGCGTCACCGATGCCGACGGCGAGGTGCTGTACGCCGATGACCAGGTGCCGCACGAGGCGATCCGGGTTGATGGCGAGCCGCTGGACCCGCCGGTGGGCCTGTCGCTGGCGTTGTACAAGCCGGCCGGCTACACCTGTTCGACCAAGGACACCGGCCGCCTGATCTACGACCTGCTGCCGCCGCGTTTCCGCGACCGCGACCCGGTGCTGTCCACCGTCGGCCGCCTGGACCGCGAGACCAGCGGCCTGCTGCTGCTGACCGACGACGGTGGCCTGCTGCACCGGATCATCTCGCCGAAGTCGAAGCTGCCCAAGGTCTACGAAGTGGAACTGGCCGAGGACCTGCGTGGCGACGAAGTGGCGCAGTTCGCCAGCGGCACGCTGATGCTGGAAGCGGAGAAGACGCCCCTGCTGCCGGCTGAACTCGAGGTGCTGGGCCCGCGCAAGGCGCGCCTGGTGCTGCACGAAGGCCGCTACCATCAGGTACGCCGCATGTTCGCCGCCGTCGGCAACCACGTGCAGGCCCTGCACCGCAGCCGCGTCGGCGGCCTGGACCTGCAGGGGCTGGACGAAGGCCAATGGCGGATGCTGACCTCAACCGACCTGGACACCCTGTTCGCTCCATGACCTCCCTCGCTGCGCTGTCGTTCCTCCCGGATGCCGTCATCTTCGACATGGATGGCCTGATGATCGACAGCGAGCGGGTGTCGATCGCGTGCTGGGGCGAGGCGGCCGCCGAACTCGGGTTGCCGCTGGACGCGACGTTCTTCGTGCGCATGGTTGGCCTGGGTGACCGTGACAGCCAGGCGCTGCTGCGCGGGCAGGGCGTGTCGGACGCGATGATCGAGGCGATGGCCGCACGCTGCCACGACCTCTACGAGGCGCGTACGCAGACCGGCCTGCCGTTGCGGCCGGGCATCCTGGAGCTGCTGGAACTGCTGAAGGCGCACGCCATTCCGCGCGCGGTGGCGACCACCACGCGGCAGCCGCGGGCCAACCGCAAGCTGGCCGCGGCCGGACTGCTGCCGTACTTCGATGCGGTGATCACCAGTGGCGACGTGGCCCACCCGAAGCCGGCGCCGGACATCTACCTGCTGGCCGCGCAGCGGCTGGGCCAGGCACCGGAACGCTGCCTGGCGCTGGAGGATTCACCGGCCGGCACGCGCGCCGCCGTGGCCGCGGGCATGACCGTGATCCAGGTGCCGGACCTGGTGCATCCGGATGAAGAACTGCGCGCGCTCGGCCACCGCATCGTCGGCTCGCTGGTGGATGCCCACGCCCTGCTGGTGCCGCTGCTGCCGAAATAACCGGTGGGTGCCGACCACCGCCTTGGTGGGTGCCGACCACGCCCTGGTGGGTGCCGACCGTTGGTCGGCACGCCTTCCAATCAAACGCGGCCGAACACCAGCGCTGCGTTCGTACCACCGAAACCGAAGCTGTTGGACATCACCGTGTCCAGCTTCTGCTCGCGGCTCTCGCGCAGGATCGGGAAGCCTTCCACCGCCGGGTCCAGCTCGGTGATGTTGGCCGAACCAGCCACGAAACCATCGCGCATCATCAGCAGGCAGTAGATCGCCTCGTGCACGCTGGCCGCGCCGAGCGAGTGGCCCGACAGCGCCTTGGTCGACGACAGCGGCGGCACCGCATCGCCGAACACTTCGCGGATCGCACCCAGCTCGGTCACGTCGCCCAGCGGCGTCGAGGTGCCGTGGGTATTGAGGTAATCCAGCGGACGGTCGACGTTCTGCAGCGCCATCTTCATGCAGCGCACCGCGCCCTCACCGGACGGGGCGACCATGTCGGCACCGTCGGAGGTCACGCCATAGCCGATCAGCTCGGCATGGATGCGCGCACCGCGGGCCACGGCGTGGTCGTAGTCTTCCAGCACCAGCATGCCGCCGCCACCGGCGATGACGAAGCCATCGCGGTCCTTGTCGTACGGACGCGAGGCGCTGGCCGGGGTGTCGTTGAAGCTGGTCGACAGCGCGCCCATCGCATCGAACATCACGCTCATCGACCAGTGCAGGTCTTCGCCGCCACCGGCGAACATGATGTCCTGCGCACCGTGGCGGATCATGTCCGCCGCCGCGCCGATGCAGTGCGCCGAGGTCGCGCAGGCGGCCGACAGCGAGTAGCTGACGCCCTTGATCTGGTAAGCGGTGGCCAGGCAGGCCGACACGGTGGAGCACATCGTGCGCGGCACCATGTACGGACCGACCTTTCGCACGCCACGGGCGCGCAGCAGGTCGACGGCACCCACCTGCCATTCGCTGGAGCCACCGCCGGAACCGGCGATCAGGCCGGTGCGCAGCGCGCTCACCTGTTCCGGCGACAGGCCGGCATCGGCGATCGCATCGCGCATGGCGATGTAGGCGAAGGCGGCCGCATCGCTCATGAAGCGCTTCTGCTTGCGGTCGATCTGCGCATCCAGGTCCAGGTCCACGCGGCCACCGATCTGGCTGCGCAGGCCGGCTTCGGCGTGGTCGGGCAGCGCGGTGATGCCGGCGCGGCCTTCGCGCAGCGCCGAGGAAACGGTATCCAGATCATTGCCCAGGCACGAGGTGATGCCCATGCCGGTGATGACGACGCGACGCATCAGAAGCTCCCGGTTTCAGTGAACAGGCCCACGCGCAGGTCGCGGGCGTTGTAGATCTCGCGGTCGTCCACGTACATGCGGGCATCGGCCTGGGCCATCACCAGCTTGCGGTTGATGACGCGGGTGATGTCGATCTCGTAGCGCACCAGCTTGGCTTCCGGCAGCACCTGGCCGGTGAACTTCACCTCGCCGCAGCCCAGGGCGCGGCCCTTGCCGGGCGCACCCAGCCAGGTCAGGTAGAAGCCGGTCAGCTGCCACATCGCATCCAGGCCCAGGCAGCCGGGCATCACCGGGTCGCCGATGAAGTGGCAGCCGAAGAACCACAGGTCCGGGCGGATATCCAGTTCGGCACGTACCATGCCCTTGCCATGCGGTCCGCCGTCCTCGCGGATTTCGGTGATGCGGTCGAACATCAGCATCGGGTCGTTGGGCAGACGGCCGGCGGCGGCGCCGAACAGTTCACCGCGGGCGCTGGCCAGCAGCTGGTCACGGTTGAACGCGTGGAGACGAGTCATGGAAAGCGCATTCCTGGAAGCGAAAACAAGGCAACAAGTCCCCGAGGATGCACGACGGTTGCAACGGGAATCAAACCGCCGCACCGTACGCGTGCGTAGTGTTTTCCCCGGGAATCACGCATCCCGTTGATGCACAACGACCATACTTCGCCGTCTGGACCGGTACGGTGCGGTTATCATGTCAGCCAACCATGAACGCACTGCGCAAGATCATCCACGTCGACATGGACGCCTTCTACGCGTCGGTGGAGCAGCGTGACGACCCGTCACTGCGCGGCAAGCCGGTTGTCGTGGCCTGGCGCGGCGCGCGTTCGGTGGTGTGCGCGGCCTCGTACGAAGCGCGGGTATTCGGCGTGCGCTCGGCGATGCCGGCCCTGCGTGCCGAGCGCCTGTGCCCGGATGCGATCTTCGTGCCGCCGGATTTCGCGCGTTACAAAGCCGTGTCACGCCAGGTGCGCGAGATCTTCCTGCGCCATACCGATCTGGTCGAACCGCTGTCGCTGGACGAGGCCTACCTGGACGTGACCGTGCCGAAGAGCGGCATCGAACTGGCCACCGAAATCGCCCGCACCATCCGCGCGCAGATCCGCGAAGAGACGAACCTGACTGCTTCAGCCGGCATCGCGCCGAACAAGTTCCTGGCCAAGATCGCCTCGGACTGGCGCAAGCCTGACGGCCAGTTCGTCATCCCACCGCAGCGCGTGGACGCGTTCCTGCTGACCCTGCCGGTGAAGAGCGTGCCGGGCGTGGGCAAGGTGATGGAAGGCAAGCTGGCCGAGCGCGGCATCATCACCTGTGGTGACCTGCGCAACTGGACGCTGCCGGACCTGGAAGAAAATTTCGGCAGCTTCGGCCGCAGCCTGTACAACCGCGCCCGCGGCATCGACGAACGCCCGGTGGAACCGGACCAGCAGGTGCAGTCGATTTCCTCGGAGGACACCTTCGCCGAAGACCTGCTGCTGGAAGACCTGGGCGACGCCATCGTGCAGCTGGCCGAGAAAACCTGGAACGCCACGCGCAAGACCGAACGCATCGGCCACACCGTCGTGCTGAAACTGAAGACCGCCCAGTTCCGCATCCTCACCCGCAGCTACACCCCCGACCGCCCACCGGAATCGCTGCAGGAACTGCGCGACATCGCCCTGTCCCTGCGCGCCCGCGTCGACCTGCCCGCCGACACCCGCTACCGCCTGGTCGGCGTCGGCCTCGGCGGATTCCGCGATAAAGAACCGGTCGTGCAGGGCGAACTGTTCGGGCACGACCCAAACAATCCAACAGATATCTAGTCATCCAACACTGGGGTCAGAGCCCGTTGCGTCGCAACGGGATCCGACCCCGTGCCGACCAAC
>NZ_JACVTV010000071.1:0-22351 GCF_016624625.1 Stenotrophomonas sp. S41
TTTTGTTTTGTTGTTTTGTTGGTTGGGGTTTGCGCGCCGCGGCCCCCCCCCCCCCCCCCCCGGGGGGGCCGCTACCACATGGTACCCGACCGCTGGTCGGGTGCTACATCATGGTGGGGCCCGACCGTTGGTCGGGCCACCTTGCAGCATTACAGGGTGCGCGGCACTTCGATACGCTCGAAGCACTCGATCTGGTCACCCGGCTTGACGTCGTTGTAGGCCTTCACCGCGATACCGCATTCGGTACCGTTGCGGACTTCCTCGACGTTTTCCTTGAAGCGGCGCAGCGATTCCAGCTCGCCCTCGAAGATCACCACGCTGTCGCGCAGCACGCGGATCGGCTTGTTGCGCTTGACCACGCCCTCGATGACCATCGAGCCGGCAACCGCGCCCAGCTTGGAGCTGCGGAAGACGTCGCGGACCTCGGCGATACCGATGATCTCTTCGCGGATCTCCACGCCCAGCAGACCGGATGCCACCTGCTTCACCTGGTCGATCACGTCATAGATGATCGAGAAGTAACGCAGGTCCACGCCGTTGGATTCGATGATGCGACGGGCCGAAGCGTCCGCACGCACGTTGAAGCCGATGACGGTGGCCTTCGAAGCGGCAGCCGAATTGGCGTCCGACTCGGTGATGCCGCCCACGCCGGAGTGGATCACGTTGATGCGGATGTCTTCGTTGGACAGCGCGACCAGTGCCTGGCTCAGCGCCTGCACCGAACCCTGCACGTCGGCCTTGATGACCAGGTTGAGGACCTGCTGGCCCTCGCCCTTGCCCAGGGTCGCCATGATGTCTTCCATGCGGCTGCCAGCGGTGGCGACCAGGCGCGATTCGCGGCGCTTGGTCTCACGCTGCTGGGCAACGTCCTTGGCCAGGCGCTCGTCCTCGACGACCACGAAGTCGTCACCGGCTTCCGGCACGCCGGACAGGCCCAGGACCTGCACCGGGATGGACGGACCGGCGAACTCCGGCTGCTTGCCGGTTTCGTCGAACAGCGCACGCACGCGGCCGTACTGGATGCCGCACACCAGGTAGTCGCCCTTCTTCAGGCGGCCCTGCTGCACCAGCACGGTGGCGACCGGGCCACGGCCCTTGTCCAGCGAGGATTCGATGACCACGCCTGCGGCGCGGCCTTCGTCGACGGCCTTCAGTTCCAGCAGTTCCGCCTGGACCGAGACGGCATCCAGCAGATCGTCGATGCCCAGGCCGGTCTTGGCCGAGATCTCCACCATCTGGATGTCACCGCCGAAGTCTTCGGCCACGACCTGCTCGGAGAGCAGCTCGTTCTTGACCCGCATCGGGTCGGCGCCGGACTTGTCGATCTTGTTGATGGCCACGATCAGCGGCACACCCGCCGAACGGGCGTGCTGGATCGCTTCCTTGGTCTGCGGCATGACGCCGTCGTCGGCGGCAACCACCAGGACCACGATGTCGGTCAGCTTGGCACCGCGGGCACGCATCGAGGTGAACGCGGCGTGGCCCGGGGTATCCAGGAAGCTGATGACGCCCTTCGGCGTATCAACGTGGTACGCACCGATGTGCTGGGTGATGCCACCGGCTTCGCCGTGGGCGACCTTGGTGCGGCGGATGTAATCCAGCAGCGAGGTCTTGCCGTGGTCGACGTGGCCCATGATGGTGACCACCGGCGGACGCTGCACGGCTTCGCCCTGGTTTTCACCGGTCGAGGCCAGCAGTGCGTCTTCGGCGTCGTTGTCATTGGCACGGATCGCCTTGTGGCCGAGTTCTTCGGTCACCAGCGCGGCGGTGTCGTGGTCGATGGACTGGGTGATGGTGGCCATCACGCCCATCTTGAACAGCGCCTTCACCACTTCGCCACCCTTCAGCGCGAGCTTCTGGGCCAGGTCGGCCACGGTGATGGTTTCGCCGATCGCCACTTCACGCACGACCGGTGCGGTCGGACGCTCGAACGCGTGCGGACCGGCGTTGTTGCCACCACGCGACATGTCGCGACGGCCGCCACTCTGGTTGCGACCACCCGGACGACCACGGTTGTTGCTGTTGTTGCTGTTGCCACGACGTGCACGGTCGGCAGCCGACAGGTGCATCTGGCCGGCGAAACGATCGCCCGGGCCACGCTCGCTGCGCGGCGCGCTGCGGTTGTTGCGGTCGTCGTTGCGCGGCGGTGCCGGCGGTGCACCACGCGGTGCGGCCGGAGCGGCAGCCGGGGTACGCGGCGGGCGCGGTGCGGTTTCGTCGATCGGAGCGCGCTTGGGCTTGGTGGCAGCCAGGGCCTCGGCGGCCTTGGCGGCAGCTGCAGCTTCCTCGGCAGCCTTCTTCTCGGCCTCGGCACGTTCCTTGGCGGCAACTTCTTCCTCACGGGCACGGACGATGGCTTCGTCGCGCAGACGATCCTTCTCGGCCAGGGCCTGCTGTTCGGCGAGGTTGCGGGCGCGCGACTCTTCCAGCTTGCGCAGGATGTCGGCACGCTCTTCGTCCGGCGTCATGGCACGCGCACCATCCTTGACGTAGGTACGCTTCTGGCGCACCTCGACATTCACGGTCGTCTTGCTGCGACCGGAATTGACCGTCACTTCCTGCTGTTTCCGGCGGTTGAGCGTGATCTTCTTTGCAGACTGATCAGTCTCTTCCGGGGCCTGCTCGGGCTTGCCGTGCGAACGACGAAGGAAGCCCAGGAGCTTCACCTTCTCGGTGCTGGTCACGACCTGGTCGGGACCGCTGAACTTCATGCCGGCACCGGCCAGCTGTTCCAGCAGTTTCTCGACCGGCGTGTTGACCAGTTCGGCAAGCTTGCGGATGGTGGTTTGCTGCGACATTCGGATCCTATGATCTTGTGGGCGCCCCCCCGCAGATGGAGGTGGCGCGGATTCTACGCCCTGATCGGCTCAGGGCCCTGTTCATTGCCGGCTCATTCGCCGCGTTCCAGTCGGGCGATCTCCTCGGCACGCGCAGCCAGGATCAGCGCCGCGGCGCGCTCCTGGTCCAGCCCTTCGATGCCGAAGTCCATGACCTCGTCGGCGGCCAGGTCGGAAAGCTCCTCGCTGGTACGCACGCCGTGGCCGGCCAGCGCGTAAGCGGTGGCTTCGTCCATGCCCTCAAGGGACAGCAGGTCCTGCGCCGGCTGGCCGTCTTCAAGGCCTTCCTCGACTGCCAGGGCCTCATTGAGCAGCGCATCGCGGGCACGAGCGCGCAGCTCTTCGACGATGTCCTCGTCGAAACCTTCCACGGCCAGCAGTTCGCCGACCGGGACATAAGCAATTTCTTCAACCGTACCGAAGCCTTCGCTGACCAGGATGCCGGCGATTTCCTCGTCCACTTCCAGCTTGTCCATGAACAGCTGGCGGGCCGACGACTGCTCGGCTTCCGACTTGGCGGTGACCTGGTCCTGGGTCATCACGTTCAGCTGCCAACCGGTCAGGCGGCTGGCCAGGCGCACGTTCTGGCCGCCCTTGCCGATGGCCTGGGCCAGGCGGTCTTCGGCCACGGCCAGATCCATCGAGTGCTTGTCTTCATCGACGATGATCGACTGCACTTCAGCCGGTGCCATCGCGTTGATGACGAAGTTGGCCGGGCTGTCGTTCCACAGCACGATGTCCACGCGCTCGCCATTGAGCTCGTTGGACACGGCCTGCACGCGCGAACCGCGCATGCCGATGCAGGCACCGATCGGATCGGTACGGGTATCGTGGGCCAGCACGGCGATCTTGGCGCGATCGCCCGGATCGCGGGCACAGGCCTTGATTTCCACCAGGCCCTGGCCGACTTCCGGCACTTCGAGCTTGAACAGCTCGATCATGAATTCCGGGGCGGCGCGGCTGATGAACAGCTGCGGGCCACGCGGTTCCGAACGCACTTCGGCCAGGTAGCCGCGCACGCGGTCACCGGCGCGCAGCACGTCGCGCGGGATGCCCTTGTCCTTCGGGATGAAACCTTCGGCGTTGCCGCCCAGGTCCACGTAGATGTTGCCGCGCTCGGCGCGCTTGACCACACCGGTGATCAGCTCACCAACGCGATCCTTCCACGCATCGACGACCTGCTGGCGCTCGGCTTCGCGCACGCGCTGCACGATGACCTGCTTGGCGGCCTGGGCGGCGATGCGGCCGAAATCGGGGTTTTCGATCTGTTCTTCGATGTAGTCGCCGACGTCCACGCCTTCGGCTTCGTCGACGGCGTCCATCAGGCGGATCTGGCGGTCCGGCGATTCCATGACCACGTCATCGGCCACCACTTCCCAGCGGCGGTAGGTTTCGTAGCTGCCATCCTTGTGGTCGATGACCACGCGGGTCAGCACTTCCTCGTCGGCATAGCGCTTCTTCGCTGCGGACGCCAGGGCGGCCTCGATCGCATCGAAGATCACTTCACGCGGCACGCCCTTCTCGTTGGCGACCGCGTCCACTACCAGCAACAGTTCCTTGCTCATTGGCTCACTCCGCGCGCGGCTTCTTTGCCGCCGGCTCGTTGGAAGAAGAATTCTTGTCCGGCTTCGGACGCTTCGGCGCCGGGCCGGTCGGCTTGCTCGGGGCCAGGCCCAGGGCAACCCAGTCCGGCATGATCCGGGCCTTGTCGATGTTGTCGGCCGACACGACCACTTCGGTCTTGTCGACGATGAAGGTGATGGTGTCCGCAGCCTCGTCGGTCGCTTCGATGCGGCCCTGCAGGCGACGGCGGTTGTCCTGCGGCAGCTTCAGCGTGACCTTGGCCATTTCGCCGAGGTGACGGCCGAACTGCTCCAGGTTGAACAGCGGACGGTCGACGCCCGGCGAAGACACTTCCAGCGTGTAGTTGCCGCTGATCGGGTCTTCGACGTCCATCTGCGCGGACACTTCGCGGCTGACGCGCTCACAGTCGTCCACGTTGATGATGCGCTCGGGCTGTTCAGCCAGCGGCACGTCGATGTAAAGGCGCAGGGTCGCACCGCCGGGGGCCGGCAGATACTCAACGCCCAGCAGCTCCAGGCCCAGCGACACAACGGTCGGGCCGAGCAGATTCGCGATGTCGGTTGCCTTGTCGCTCACAGCCTGCCTTGATCTCTTGGTTGGGTGCCGGCCACGGCCGGCGGGGAAAACATGACGCCCCGGAAACGACAAAGGGCCCGCTGGGCCCCTTTTTCCGGAAAGACTCCGGTGACTGGATTCCGGTTGCAACGCGCTGCGTAAGCGTGTTGCGAGCCCTCCTTCCGGACCGGGTCTCCCGTGGGGAGGCCGCCTTCAGGGGTACTGCCTAGGCCGCTGATGATAGCGGCTGCACCTCGCTGGTGCAAGGCTTGGACCGCCATGCCCGGCGGATCCAGCGTACGCCCAAAGAAAAACGCCTCCGAAGCAGGGCTTCGAAGGCGATCTCTTTACTTGGTAGCGGGGGCAGGATTTGAACCTGCGACCTTCGGGTTATGAGCCCGACGAGCTGCCAGACTGCTCCACCCCGCATCAGAAGCGGAATTATGAGTGATAACTTCAAAACATGCAAGCTTTCCCTCATTCATCAAACCGGTTGGCGCCGATCTGAAGTTTGGTAGCGGGGGCAGGATTTGAACCTGCGACCTTCGGGTTATGAGCCCGACGAGCTGCCAGACTGCTCCACCCCGCACCGGAAGTGTTTGAACTGCTGCCCCGCTCTTTCGAGGAGGGCTACCGCAACGATGTTCTGGCTGAACCGCTGCAGTGACAACTCAGGCTGCGCATATTACACGAATCGCGCAGCTTTGTGTCAACTTTTATGCAAGATGCGCAAATGCCTGCTGGCACCAGACCATGATCGGGTTCCAGGCCAGGCCCAGGGCCAGCAGCGCCAGGGCATTCACGCCCAGCACCACGCCCAGCACGCGGTCGTTGTTGCGCGGCATGGCCTCGCCCACCGGCTCATCGAAGTACATGACCTTGATGACGCGCAGGTAGTAGAAGCAGCCGACCACGGCACACAGGACGCCGAGGATGGCCAGCCACAGCAGGCCGCCGTTGACGGCAGCGCCGAGCACGGCCAGTTTGGTCCAGAAGCCCAGGAACGGCGGGATGCCGGCCAGCGACGCCATGATGCACAGCACCAGGCCGGCCATCCACGGGTTGCGGGCGTTCAGGCCCTTGAAGTCCTCGATGTTCTCGGCTTCAAAGCCGGCGCGCGACAGGGCGATGATCGCACCGAAGGCGGCGGTGGACATGATGGCGTAGGCCAGTGCGTAGAACAGCGCGGCGGCATAGCCCTGAGCGCCGCCACCGGCGATGCCCATCAGCAGGAAGCCGATGTGCGACACGGTGGAGAACGCCAGCATGCGCTTGAGGTTGCTCTGCGCGATGGCCATCAGGTTGCCGATGACCAGCGACACGGCGGCCAGGCCGGCGATCAGCAGCTGCAGTTCGGTCGACAGCGGGCCCACGCCCATCTCCAGCAGGCGGTAGGCCATGCCGAAGGCGGCCAGCTTCGGTGCCGAGCTGATGAACAGCGCGATCGGCGCCGGGGCACCCTGGTACACGTCGGGCAGCCACATGTGGAACGGAGCGGCACCCAGCTTGAAGGCCACGCCGGCGATCATGAAGACCGCACCGGTGATCAGCAGCACGCGCTCATCCGAATGCGGGATGGCGGCCTGGATGGCATCCAGGTGCAGGCTGCCGGTGGCGCCGTAGATCAGCGACATGCCGTACAGCAGCAGGCCCGAGGCCAGCGAACCGAGGACGATGTACTTCATCGCCGCTTCCGAGGCCAGGCCGCTGTCGCGGTTGCTGGCGACCAGTGCGTACGAGCACAGGGCCAGCAGTTCCAGGCCCAGGTAGACCATCAGCAGGCTGCCGGCCGAGACCAGGATCATCATGCCGGCGGTGCCGAACAGGATCAGCACCGGGATCTCGCCCTGGAACAGGTTGCGGTCGCGCAGGTAGCGCCAGCCGTAGACCAGGGTCAGGCCGCTGAGCAGCACGATCCCGGTCTTCATCACGTCCGCGGCGGTATCGCGCACGAACATGCCGTGGAAGACCTCACCCTGCCCGCCCACGCCGGTGGCGAGCATGAACAGCACCACGGCCAGTGCGGCGACCGAGAACAGGTGGGTGACGATCTTGTTCCGGTTGCTGACGAACAGGTCGAGGATCATCAGGGCGAAGGCGCTGCCGATCAGCACCAGCTCGGGAGCGAGCGGTGGCAGGTCAGCGGCGGTCAATGGCAGCAGCGGCGAGGTGGTCATCATCAAATCCTGGAATTACAGCAGCTTGCTGGATGCGATCTGCATCGCCAGCTTCGCGATCGAGGGCTCCATCAGGTCGGTCAGCGGCTTGGGGTAGATGCCCAGCGCCAGCACGCCGATGGCGAACACGCTCAGCAGCGCCCATTCGCGGCCGTTGATGTCCTTCAGTTCGGCCACGTGGCTGTTGGCCACTTCGCCGAAGAAGATGCGCTTGTACAGCCACAGCGTGTAAGCCGCACCGATGATCAGGGTGGTGGCGGCGCCCAGGGCGATCCACGGATTGCGCTGGAACGCAGCCAGGATGACCATGAATTCACCGGCGAAGCCACTGGTGCCCGGCAGGCCGGCATTGGCCATGAAGAACAGCATGGCGAAGGTGGCGAACCACGGCATCACGTTGACCACGCCGCCGTAATCGGCGATGCGGCGGCTGTGCATGCGGTCGTACAGCACGCCGACGCAGGAGAACATCGCACCGGACACGAAGCCGTGCGAGATCATCTGCACCATGGCGCCCTGCAGGCCCAGGCGGGCTGCATCGGCGTTGCCGGCTTCACGCACCAGCCACAGGGCGATGAAGGTGCCCAGGGTGACGAAGCCCATGTGCGCGATCGACGAATAGGCGATCAGCTTCTTCATGTCGTCCTGCACCAGGGCGACCAGGCCGACGTAGATCACCGCGATCAGCGACAGCGCGATCACCAGCCAGGCCCATTCGTTGGACGCATCCGGAACGATCGGCAGGTTGAAGCGCAGGAAGCCGTAGCCACCGATCTTCAGGGCGATGGCGGCCAGGATCACCGAACCGGCGGTCGGCGCTTCCACGTGGGCGTCCGGCAGCCAGGTGTGCACCGGGAACATCGGCACCTTGACCGCGAAGGCGATCAGGAAGGCGAAGAAGATCCAGGTCTGTTCCTTGGCGCTCAGCGGCAGCGCGTACAGGTCGGCCAGCTGGAAGCTGCCACCCTTCATGTACAGGTAGATCAGCGCCACCAGCATCAGCACCGAGCCGAGGAAGGTGTACAGGAAGAACTTCATCGCGGCGTAGATGCGGCGCGGGCCGCCCCAGACACCGATGATGAGGAACATCGGGATCAGCATCGCCTCGAAGAACACGTAGAACAGCATCGCGTCCGTGGCCGAGAAGATGCCGACGGTGACGCCTTCCAGGATCAGGAAGGCCGCCACGTACTGGTTCACGCGCTTGTCGATCGCGCTCCAGGCACCCAGCAGGGCCAGCACGCCGACCAGGGTGGTCAGCAGGATCAGCGCGATGGCGATGCCATCCACGCCCAGGTTGTAGCCGATCTTGTACGCCGGGATCCACGCATGGGTCTCGACGAACTGCATGCCATCGGCAGCCGGGTTGTAGCCGCCGAGCAGCGAGAGACTCGCAACGAAGGTCAGCAGCGCCACGCCGATCGACGCCCAGCGGGCGGTCTGCGCATCACGGATCGCAAGGATCAGGGCACCGCCGAGGATCGGCAGCCAGATGAGGACACTGAGTAGGGGCCAGTTCGACACGTCTTCTTATTCCGTACAGGTCATCAACGCAGGTAATGCATCAGCACGCCCAGGAGGGCAATCAGGCCGATGATCATCGCGAAGGCGTAGTGATAGAGGAAACCGGATTGGGTACGACGCAGCACGCCGGCTGCGACGTCCACAACACGTGCCGAGAGATTGACCACGCCGTCGACGATGTTGCTGTCGATCCAGCGAGCGATCTTGCCGAGCTTGACGCTGCCACCGGCAAAACCGTCGATCCACAGCTTGTCGAAGCCGTACTTGTTTTCCAGCACCGAGACCAGCGGAGCGAAGGTCTTGCGGGCCTTGCCCGACAGGTCCGGCTTCCACAGGTAGAACAGCGCGGCCAGCAGGAAGCCTGCGACGGTCAGGAAGAACGGCGGCAGCATCATGCCGTGCAGCGCGAACGCCACCGGGCCATGGAACTCCTCGCCGAGGAATGCCACGGTGTTCTTGGCCGGATCGTAGAAATCGACGATGCCGGTGAAGAACGTGGTCGCCTGGCCCTTGATCGCCTCGTGGGCGTGGTGGCCGGCCCAGTCGGTGCCGTGCAGCATCGGACCGATGCTGAAGAAACCGATGGCGATCGAGGGGATGGCCAGCAGGATCAGCGGCAGGGTCACCACCCACGGGGTTTCGTGCGGCTCATGCGGACCGTGGCCATGGCCGTGGTCGTCATGGGCATCGCCGTGGTGCGCATCGGCGTGATGGGCATCGGCGGCATGATGGTCGTCATGACCGTGGTCATCGTGGTGCGCGTCACGGAAGCGCTCCGGACCATGGAAGGTCAGGAACAGCAGGCGGAAGCTGTAGAAGCTGGTCACCAGCACGCCACCCAGCACTGCCCAGTAGCCATAGGTGGCCACCCAGGTGTTCTGCATGTGGGCGTGGATCTCGGCGGCCTCGATGATGGTGTCCTTCGAGTAGAAGCCGGAGAAGAACGGCGTACCGACCAGGGCCAGGGTACCGATCCACATGGTGATGAAGGTGATCGGCATGTACTTGCGCAGGCCGCCCATCTTGCGCATGTCCTGCTCGTGGTGCATCGCGATGATGACCGAGCCGGCACCCAGGAACAGCAGCGCCTTGAAGAAGGCGTGGGTCATCAGGTGGAACACGGCTGCCGAGTAGGCCGACACGCCCAGCGCCACGGTCATGTAGCCGAGCTGGGACAGCGTCGAGTACGCGACCACGCGCTTGATGTCGTTCTGCACGATGCCGATCAGGCCGGTGAAGAACGCGGTGGTGGCGCCGATGAAGAGGATGAAGTTCAGCGCGGTCTGCGACAGCTCGAACAGCGGCGACATGCGGGTGACCATGAAGATACCGGCGGTCACCATGGTCGCGGCGTGGATCAGCGCCGAAATCGGGGTCGGGCCTTCCATCGAATCCGGCAGCCACACGTGCAGCGGCACCTGGGCCGACTTGCCCATGGCACCGATGAACAGGCAGATGCAGATGACGGTGGCGATCGACCAGACAACCGGGTCGCTCAGCAGCTGCATGCCGAACACGGTGCCGTCCCAGATCTGCATCTTGGCTTCGGGGCTGGCCAGTGCGCCGGCCTGCGAGAACACCTGCGAGTAGTCCAGGGTGCCGAACACCCACAGCACGCCGGCGATGCCCAGCAGGAAGCCGAAGTCACCGACCCGGTTGACCAGGAACGCCTTCATGTTGGCGAAGATCGCGGTCGGGCGCTTGAACCAGAAGCCGATCAGCAGGTACGACACCAGGCCCACCGCTTCCCAGCCGAAGAACAGCTGCAGGAAGTTGTTGCTCATCACCAGGGTGAGCATCGAGAAGGTGAACAGCGAGATGTAGCTGAAGAAGCGCTGGTAGCCCGGGTCTTCTTCCATGTAGCCGATGGTGTAGATGTGGACCAGCAGCGACACGAAGGTCACCACCACCATCATCATCGCGGTCAGCTTGTCGACCATGAAGCCGACATGGGCCGAGTACTGGCCGACTTCGAAGAAGGTGTACAGGTTCTGGTTGAACGGCTGTGCACCGCCCCAGACCAGCTGGTACAGCGTGTACATCGACAGGGCGCAGCTGATGGCCACGCCAAGGATGGTGACGGTCTGGGCGCCGAAGCGCTTGACCTGGCGACCGAACAGGCCGGCGATGATGCTGCCGAACAGCGGTGCAAGCACCACTGCGATCAACAGACTCTTGGAGAGAGTGATTTCCATCTGTGGATCAGCCCTTCAGCGAATCGACTTCGCCGACATTGATTGTGCGGCGTGTACGGAACAGGGTCACCAGGATCGCCAGGCCGATGGCGGCCTCGGCTGCGGCGACGGTCAGGATGAAGAACACGAACAGCTGGCCCGACGGATCGCCGAGCTGGCGCGAGAACCCGACGAAGTTGATGTTCACCGACAGCAGCATCAACTCGATGGACATCAGCAGGACGATGATGTTCTTGCGGTTGAGGAAGATGCCGGCAAGGCTGATGCAGAACAGCACCGCGCCCAGCGCCAGGATGTGGCCGAGAGTGATCATGCCTGGGTCTCCTCGTCGCCCGCGACCGGCTTGGTGTTGGTGTGGACCACCGGCTGTTCGGCGTCCATCTTGACCACGCGCAGACGCTGCGAGGCCTTGACCATCGTCTGGTCACCCGGGTTCTGGCTCTTCACACCGGTGCGGCGACGCAGGGTCAGCATGACTGCGGCGACCACGGCCACGGTCAGGATGACGGCGGCGAACTCGAACGGCAGCAGGTACTCAGTGAACAGGCTGCGTGCCAGCCAGGTGATGTTGGACGTGTCCGCGGCCAGGGCCGCAGCGTTGTCCGCCGGGAAGGCGTTGACCGCCCTGCCCTTCACCCCGATCAGGATCAGCATCTGCACCAGCATGGCCACGGCCACGATCAGGCCGACCGGCAGGTAGCGCACCCAGCCCTCACGCAGGTTAGTGGGATCGATGTCGAGCATCATCACCACGAACAGGAACAGCACCATCACCGCGCCGACGTAGACCAGCACCAGGGCGACACCGAGGAACTCGGCACCGACCAGCAGCCACACGCAGGCGATGGAGAAGAAGGTCAGCACCAGGCAGAGCACGGCGTGAACCGGGTTGCGCACGCTGATCACCGCACCGGCCGAAACCGTTGCCGCGATGGCGAACACCCAGAAAGCGATATTTACCCAATCCATCTCTCGACCTCAGCGGTAAGCGGCATCGGCGGCACGACGCTCGGCGATCTCGTTTTCGAGACGATCGCCAAGGGCCAGCAGCTGCGGCTTGGTAACGATGTTTTCGCCACGGTTCTCGAAGTGGTACTCGAGGATGTGGGTTTCGACGATCGAGTCCACCGGGCAGCTTTCTTCGCAGAAGCCGCAGAAGATGCACTTGAACAGATCGATGTCGTAGCGGGTGGTACGGCGGGTGCCGTCCTCGCGCTTGGCCGAGTCGATGGTGATGGCCAGTGCCGGGCACACCGCTTCGCACAGCTTGCAGGCGATGCAGCGCTCTTCACCGTTGGGGTAACGGCGCAGGGCGTGCAGGCCACGGAAGCGCGGCGACTGCGGGAACTTCTCCATCGGGTACATCATCGTGTACTTCGGCTTGAAGCTGTACTTCAGCGTAAGCCAGAGACCGGCCAGCAGTTCGAGCAGCAGCAGGCTCTTGAAGTAATGGGTAATCCTGTTCATCACTTAGACGCCCTTTTGAATCACGCCGAAGAACACCATGACGGCGGTAACCGCGATCCACAGAATGGCCAGCGGGATGAAGACCTTCCAGCCCAGGCGCATGATCTGGTCATAGCGGAAGCGCGGGAAGCTGGCACGGAACCAGATGTAGGCACTGGCGAAGAAGAACACCTTGACGAACAGCCACGGTGCACCGCCCTTCCAGATCCAGTCGACCAGCGGCGAGACATCGCCGAAGTCCGCCCAGCCCTGGATCGGGCTCAGCCAGCCGCCGAGGAAGAAGATCGAGATCAGGAAGCTGATCAGGATCATGTTCGCGTATTCGGCCAGGAAGAACAGGGCGAAGGCACCGCCGGAGTATTCGACCATGTGGCCGGCGACGATTTCCGATTCGCCTTCCACCACGTCGAACGGAGCGCGGTTGGTTTCAGCCACGCCCGACACCCAGTAGATGACGAACAGCGGGAACAGCGGGATCAGGAACCAGTCGAAGAAGCCGGAGCTGCCGGCCTGGGCCATCACGATGCTGCTCAGGTTCAGGCTGCCCGAAGCGATCATCACGCCGACCAGGGCGAAGCCCATCGCGATTTCGTAGCTGATCATCTGCGCCGAGGCGCGCATGGCACCCAGGAACGCGTACTTCGAGTTGGATGCCCAACCGGCCAGGATGATGCCGTAGATGCCCAGCGAGGTCATCGCCAGCAGGTACAGCAGGCCGGCGTTGGCGTTGGACAGCACGATCTGCGAGTCGAAGGGCACCACCGACCAGGCGGCAAACGCCGGGGCCAGGGTGATCAGCGGCGCGAGCAGGAAGATCGCCTTGTTGGCGCTGCTCGGCTGCAGGACTTCCTTGAACAGCAGCTTGAAGACGTCGGCGAAGGCCTGGAAGATGCCCATGCCCACGTACATCGGGCCGTGGCGGACGTGCATCCAGCCGATCAGCTTGCGTTCCCAGACCACGTAGAAGGCCACCGAGACGATCACCGGCACGGCGATCACCAGGATCTTCAGGATGATCCAGATCAGCGCGCCGATATCACCGAGGGCAAGCAGCCACTGGTGCAGCGGGTCGACCGCGTTCAACAGCAATTCGTTCATGCAGCCACCACCGATACGCGAGCGGCACCCAGCGGCGCGGTCGCGCCGTGGCCCGATTCAATCCAGACCGAACCCGCAGCGACGCGGGCGTCGACCACCACCGGCAGGGTGGCCTTGCCGGCATCGGTGCCGACCTTGGCCATCTGCCCTTCCTGCAGCTGCAGGCGCGCGGCATCGTCAGCGTTCAGCACGATGCGCGGGGCGTTGTTCAGCGGATGCGACTGCAGCGCCGGCGCGCGACGGACCACCGCATCGGTGCGGTAGATCGCAGCGGTCGAAGCCACTTCCAGGCCTTCGCCGGCAACGGCCGGCTGGGCCGAGGCCGCCACGGCGACCGACACCGGCGCCAGGCTGGCACGCAGGCCGGCCAGGTCGGTGAAGTCGAAACCGGCCAGCGCCATGTCGCCGCCCAGTGCGCGCAGCACACGCCAGCCCTCGCGGGCCTCGCCCGGCAGCTTGCCGCCGGCACGGGCCGACTGCTCGCGACCATCGAGGTTGGTCAGGGTGGCGTCGATTTCCGGCAGCGCGCCGATCGGCAGGATGACGTCGGCAACGTCGCGGGTGGAGACGCAGGCGAACTGGCTGAAGGCCACCACCTTGGCACCGACCAGCGCCTTGCGCGCGGCCGGGGCATCGGCGAAGTCCAGGCCCGGCTCGAGGCCGTACACCACGTAGGCCTGGCGCGGCTGCGCCAGCATGGTGGCCACGTCCTTGCCAGCCGGCAGCACGCCGGCGCGGGTCAGGCCCACGGCATTGGCGCCCTGCGGGATGCGGCACAGCTTGGCACCGGTGGCGGCAGCGAAATCACGCGCAGCGGCGCGGATCGCGGCGGCCTGCGGGTGGTTCTCGGCGATGCCACCGACGATCAGCACGGTGTTGGTACCGCCCTGCACTGCCGAACGCAGTTCTTCGCTGGCCAGCGCGTCGACGAACTTCGACGGGGCAACGATCTGCTTGCCGGCGATGCTGAAGGCGAAGTCGAAGTCCACCGGGTTGACGACGTGGATCTTCGCGCCCTTGGTGGTCTGCGCCTTGCGCAGGCGGGCGTGCAGCAGCGGCAGTTCGTGGCGGATGTTGCTGCCCAGAACGACGATGCGGTCGGCGCCTTCGATCTCGGCCAGCGGCAGGCCGAACACTTCGGCGGTTGCGGCGTCGGAGAAATCGCGGTTGTTGATGCGGTGGTCGATGTTGTTCGAGCCCAGGCCCTTGGCCAGGCGGGCCAGCAGCGCGCCTTCCTCGTTGGAGGTCGACGGGTGCACCAGCACGCCCAGATGGTCACCCTGGTGGGCCTTGAGGATCTCGGCGGCCGCGGCCAGGCCTTCTGCCCAGCTCACTTCCTTCCACTCGCCGTTGACCTTGCGCAGCGGCTTGACCGCACGGTCTTCGCTGTACAGGCCCTGGTGCGAGTAGCGGTCACGATCGGACAGCCAGCACTCGTTCACGGCTTCGTTGTCGCGCGGCACGGTACGCAGCACTTCGCCGCGACGCACGTGCAGGAACAGGTTCGAACCCATGGCGTCGTGGTAGCCCAGCGATTCGCGCGCGGTCAGTTCCCACGGACGGGCGCGGAACTGGAACACCTTGTTGGTCAGCGCGCCGACCGGGCAGACGTCGACGACGTTGCCGGACAGCTCGGTGGTCAGCGGCTTGCCGTCGTAGGTACCGATCTGCAGGTTCTCGCCGCGGTACATGCCACCCAGTTCATAGGTGCCTGCCACGTCGGCGGTGAAGCGCACGCAGCGGGTGCACTGGATGCAGCGGGTCATCTCGGTGGCGACCAGCGGACCCATGTCCTCGTCCGGCACCACGCGCTTGCGCTCGTTGAAGCGGCTGACCGAACGGCCATAGCCCAGCGAAACGTCCTGCAGCTCGCACTCGCCGCCCTGGTCGCAGATCGGGCAGTCCAGCGGGTGGTTGATGAGCAGGAACTCCATCACCGAACGCTGGAACTTGAGCGCCTTCTCACTGCGGGTGGCGACCTTCATGCCGTCCATCACCGGGGTGGCGCAGGCCGGCGCCGGCTTCGGCGACTTCTCCACGTCCACCAGGCACATGCGGCAGTTGGCGGCGATCGGCAGCTTCTCGTGGTAGCAGAAGCGCGGAATGGAGATGCCGGCCTTGTCGGCGGCCTGGATGATCATCGAGCCCTTGGGCACGACCAGCGACTTGCCATCGATCTCGATGGTGACGTGATCGGGTGGGACGCTCGGATTTACGGGTTGCGCGCTCATGCAGCGGCTGCCTCCACCTTCTTGCCGTCAACCATCGAATGACCGTTGACGATGTAGTACTCGAACTCGTCCCAGAACTGGCGCAGGAAGCCCTGGATGGGCCATGCAGCCGCTTCGCCGAACGCACAGATGGTGTGGCCTTCGATCTGGCCGGCCACCGCCTTCAGCTGGTGCAGGTCTTCCATCGTGGCCTTGCCGGCGACGATGCGCTCCAGCACGCGGTGCATCCAGCCGGTGCCTTCACGGCACGGGGTGCACTGGCCGCAGGATTCCTTGTGGAAGAACTGGCTGATGCGGCAGGCGAACTTGACGCAGCAGACGCTGTCATCCAGCACCACGACGGCGCCCGAACCCAGGCCGGAGCCCAGTGCACGGATGGTGTCGTAGTCCATCGGCAGGCCCTTCAGCTCGGCCGCGGTCAGCACCGGCATCGACACGCCGCCCGGGATCGCGCCCTTCAGGGTGCGGCCCGGACGCAGGCCACCGGCCATCGCCAGCAGGTCGTCGAAGGTGGTGCCCAGCGGCACTTCGAAGTTGCCGCCGTTCTGCACGCAGCCGGAGACCGAGAAGCACTTCGGACCACCGTTGCCGGTCAGGCTCAGGCCCTTGAACCACTCCGGACCGTTGCGGATGATCGCCGGCACCGAACCGTAGGTCTCGGTGTTGTTGATCGTCGACGGCTTGCCGTACAGGCCGAAGTTCGCCGGGAACGGCGGCTTGTAGCGCGGCTGGCCCTTCTTGCCTTCCAACGACTCCATCAGCGCGGTTTCTTCGCCGCAGATGTAGGCGCCGGCGCCCAGGGCACCGTAGATGTCGATGTCCACGCCCGAGCCCATCACGTTCTTGCCCAGCCAGCCGTTTGCATAGGCATCGGCCAGGGCCTGCTCGAAGTTCTCGAACGGCTCGTGGTGGAACTCACCGCGCAGGTAGTTGTAGCCCACGGTCGAGCCGGTGGCGTAGCAGGCGATCGCCATGCCTTCCACGACCGAATGCGGGTTGTAACGCAGGATGTCGCGGTCCTTGCAGGTGCCCGGCTCGGATTCATCCGAGTTGCAGAGGATGTACTTCTGCATGTTGCCCTTGGGCATGAAGGACCACTTCAGGCCGGTCGGGAAGCCAGCGCCACCGCGGCCGCGCAGGCCCGAGGCCTTGACCATCTCGATGACCTGCTCCGGCGGGATCTTCTCTTCGAGGATCTTGCGCAGGGCGGCGTAGCCACCGGTCTTCAGGTAGCTTTCGTACGACCACGGGGTGTCGTAATGCAGGGTGGTGTAGACCACCTGGTGCGGCAGCGGCGCGGGGCCGACCGGACCCTTGGATTCGTGGTGATGTGCCATGCCCTTACTCCAGCCCGTCCAGCAGCTCGTCGACCTTTTCCAGGGTCAGACGCTCATGGTAATGACCGTTGATGACCATCATCGGTGCACCACCGCAGCCTGCCAGGCACTCTTCCTCGCGCTTGAGGTAGACGCGGCCGTCCGGGGTGGACTGGCCGTGCTTGATGCCCAGCTTCTTCTCGCAATGGCGCACGATGTCTTCGGCGCCATTGAGCCAGCAGCTGATGTTGGTGCAGATGGCCACGTTGTTGCGGCCCACCTTCTCGGTCTCGAACATCGAGTAGAAGCTGGCGACCTCGTAGGCCCACACCGGCGGCAGATCCAGGTACTTGGCCACGCCGGCGATCAGCTCGTCGGTCAGCCAGCCCTGGTTCTGCTCCTGGGCCGCATGCAGGCCCTGCAGCACGGCGGAGCGCTTGCGGTCCGGCGGGAACTTGGACAGCCAGTGATCGATGTGAGCGCGCGTCTTGTCGCTCAACACCACCATCGGGTCGACGTCGCGCGCCGTCTCGAAATTACCTGTCGCCTTCATCGGCCGACCTCAGCGAAATGCATAACGTGAAATTGCAGAAACTGCGGCGCCGGCTTGCGCCGGCTGCCTGCAGCAGGCGTTGGCTTGGCAGACGTCATTACCGGTCAACCTCGCCGAACACCAGATCGTAGGTGCCGATCATCGCCACCACGTCGGCCAGCATGTGGCCGCGCACGATCGAATCGATCGAGGACAGGTGGGCGAAGCCCGGCGCGCGCAGGTGCACGCGGAAAGGCTTGTTGGCGCCATCGGAGACCAGGTAGCAGCCGAACTCACCCTTCGGGGCTTCCACCGCCGAATAGGTTTCGCCGGCCGGCACGCAGTAGCCTTCGCTGAACAGCTTGAAGTGATGGATCAGCGCTTCCATGTCGTCCTTCATGTCCTCGCGGCTGGGCGGCGCGACCTTGAAGTTCTTCACCATCACCGGGCCCGGGTTGGCCTTCAGCCACGCCACGCACTGCTTGATGATGCGGTTGGACTCACGCATTTCCGCCACGCGGCACAGGTAGCGGTCGTAGCAGTCGCCTTCCTTGCCCAGCGGGATGTCGAAATCGACGGCATCGTACTTGGCGTACGGACGCTTCTTGCGCAGATCCCAGGCAACGCCCGAGCCGCGCAGCATCACGCCGGTCATGCCCCACTGGTGGGCCAGCTCCGGGCTGACCACGCCGATGCCGACCGTACGCTGCTTCCAGATACGGTTGTCGGTCAGCAGGGTTTCGTATTCGTCGACGCGACCCGGGAACTCGTTGGTGAAGTTCTCCAGGAAGTCCAGCAGCGAGCCTTCACGCGAAGCATTGAGCTGCTTCAGCGCCTTGCCCTTGTGCCAGCGCGATTCCTTGTACTTCGGCATGTGGTCCGGCAGGTCGCGGTAGACGCCGCCCGGACGGTAGTAGGCCGCGTGCATGCGCGCGCCGGAGACTGCTTCGTAGCAGTCCATCAGCTCTTCGCGCTCACGGAAGGCGTACAGCATGACCGCCATCGCACCCAGATCGAGGGCGTTGGAGCCCAGCCACATCAGGTGGTTCAGGATGCGGGTGATTTCGTCGTACATCGTGCGGATGTACTGCGCGCGTTCCGGCGCCTCGATCCCCATCAGGGTTTCGATCGAGCGCACGTAGGCGTGCTCGTTGCACATCATCGACACGTAGTCCAGGCGATCCATGTAGCCGATCGACTGGTTGAAAGGCTTGGACTCGGCCAGCTTTTCGGTACCACGGTGCAGCAGGCCGACGTGCGGGTCGGCGCGCATGATGGTTTCGCCGTCCATTTCCAGGATCAGGCGCAGCACACCATGGGCGGCCGGATGCTGCGGGCCGAAGTTCATGGTGTAGTTGCGGATTTCCTGCCGGCTCTCGGCGGCGTTGCTGGCGAAAGCTTCGCCGGCCTGGTGTACGTGGCTCACTTCACTGCCTCCTGCGCGCGCTCACCTTCTGCGGTCTGCAGACGGGCGTCGTCGCGGATCACGCGCGGCACGCCGACGCGCGGCTCCACCGAGGTGACCGGTTCGTAGATCACGCGCTTCTTTTCTTCGTCGTAGCGGACTTCGACGTTGCCGATCAGCGGGAAGTCCTTGCGGAACGGATGGCCGACGAAACCGTAGTCGGTCAGGATCCGGCGCAGGTCCGGGTGACCTTCGAAGATCACGCCGTACAGGTCGAACGCTTCGCGCTCGAACCAGTTCAGGCCCGGCCAGATGCCGGTCAGCGAGGACACCACCGGCAGTGCTTCGTCAGGGGCGAAGCAGCGCAGGTGCAACATCAGGTTGTGCTGGTAGGAGCGCAGCTGGGCGACCACGGCGAAACGCTGGGTCGGCATGTGCTGCGGGCTCGCGCCGTCGGCACCGTTCTCTTCGGTGGGGAACTCGCCCCACGCGAAACGGCCCTGGGCCTTGCCTTCGACGCCGCGGCTGAAGCCCTGCGAGGACACGTCAGCGGTGTCCCATTCGTCGGAGCCATAACCGAGGTAATCGACGCCGCAGAGATCCACGGCCTGCTCGAAACCAAACTCGTCACGCAGCGCCAGCGCGGTGGCATGCCACTCGGCGGCAGGCACCTCCAGCGTCACTTCGCCGCGGGGTTCGACCACGATGACCTTCGCACCAGCGAAACGTGCGGAGAGTCGGTCGGTGAAGGATGCTTGCTCTGCCATGGGGGCTTGGCGCGCTCTTGTAGTGTGGAAGGGTCAGCGGGCGATGGTCTGTGTACGCCAGATCTTCTTCTGCAGCTGCAGGATCCCGTACACCAGCGCCTCGGCGGTCGGCGGGCAGCCCGGGACGTAGACGTCCACCGGCACCACGCGATCACAGCCGCGCACGACAGAATAGGAGTAATGGTAGTAGCCGCCGCCGTTGGCGCAGCTGCCCATCGAGATGACCCACTTCGGGTCCGGCATCTGGTCGTAGACCTTGCGCAGCGCCGGGGCCATCTTGTTGACCAGGGTACCGGCCACGATCATCACGTCGGACTGACGCGGCGACGGGCGGAACACCACACCGTAGCGGTCAAGGTCCAGGCGCGCGGCGCCGGCGTGCATCATCTCGACTGCGCAGCAGGCCAGACCGAAGGTCATCGGCCACATCGAGCCGGTGCGCGCCCAGTTCAGCAGTGCGTCGACGCTGGTGGTGACGAAGCCCTTTTCCAGCAGCGGGTTGTCGCCCTCCGGCCGCAGGATGTCATCAACCCGACCTTCCGGGACCGGATTGTTCATGAGGCCATCGAGAGTCTGAATCACTCCCATTCCAGCGCTCCCTTCTTCCAGACGTAAATGAAACCGAGGAACAGCATGCCGACGAACAGGCCCATGGTGACGAGCGAACGGGCGCCCAGCTCCATGAAGACCTGGGTCCACGGCACGATGAAGATGATTTCCAGGTCGAAGACGATGAACTGGATCGCGATCAGGTAGTAGCGCACGTCGAACTTCATGCGCGCGTCTTCGAAGGCCTCGAAGCCGCACTCGTACGGCGAGAGCTTTTCCAGATCGGGGCGGCGGGGACCGAGGAATCGACCGATCAGCATCAGCGTGATGCCGATACCGGTCGCGACGATCAGAAACAGCAGAGACGGCAAATATTCGGCCAGCACAGCGATTCTCTCTTGCCTCTGCCGCCGCGCCTGCAGGCGCTTTGGCATGGGGGAGTGGACGGGAAACGGCTGGCGCATTGCGCGCCAGGAGAACCCGCTTTACTTACAAATGGTGCCCAAGAGGGGACTCGAACCCCTACGACCTAAGTCGCTACCACCTCAAGGTAGTGCGTCTACCAATTCCGCCACCTGGGCAAACGATCACATCAGTCAGATAACCCGATGCGCCGCATATTGTAACCGTCTTCAGTCTTTCTGGGAGCCTTCCGAAGGCTTTTCTTCACCAGAAACCGAAGATTCCGCCTGAGCCGGCACATTCGCGGCCGGAACCGGGGCGGCCGGGACCGCATCGGCCTTCGGAACGGCCGGGAGTTCACCTGCCGGAGCGGCCGGAGCGCTGGCCGCCGGGGCGGACATCAGACCCAGGTCCTGGTCGGCCGCCGGACGGCTGCCGTGGCCGGCATACCAGGCCATGAAGAGGCTGATGCCGAAGAACACGACGGCCAGCCACTTGGTCGACTTGGACAGGAAGTTGGACGCGCCACGCGCGCCGAACACGGTGCCCGAGGCGCCAGCACCGAAGCCCGAACCAGCCGCCGCACCCGAACCACGCTGCATCAGGATGAGCGCGATCATGGCCACGGCCACGAGCACGTAGACGACATTGAGGATCAACATCAGCATTGGGAATCCGCCCTCGGACAATACTTACAAGGATTAGTTCGCGACCGCCGCCTCCGCGATGGCCAGGAAGTCCGCGGCCACCAGGGAGGCGCCGCCGACCAGCCCACCATCGACATCCGGCTGCGCGAACAGTTCCCCGGCATTGTCGGGCTTCACGCTGCCGCCGTAAAGAATGGGCAGTGAATCAGCGATTCTAGCATCGATGCGCGCCACTTCGCCACGGATGAACGCGTGGACCTGCTGCGCCTGTTCCTTGCTGGCGGTCTTGCCGGTACCGATGGCCCAGACCGGCTCGTAGGCGACCACGGCATTGGCGAAGCCCTCGCCCCCGACCAGGGCCAGCACCGGGGCCAGCTGGCCGGCGATGACGGCCTCGGTCTGCCCGGCCTCGCGCTGTTCCAGGGTCTCGCCGACGCACAGCACCGGCACCAGGCCGGCATGCAGGGCGGCGGCGAACTTGCGCGCGACCAGCTCGCTGCTTTCATTATGGTACTGGCGGCGCTCGGAGTGGCCGACCAGGCCGTAGCGGGCACCGACCTCGTGCAGCATGGCGGCGCAGACCTCACCGGTATAGGCGCCCTTCTCGTTGCTGCTGACGTCCTGGGCACCGAACACCAGGCCGGTCTCGCCGAAGTCCTCGACCAGCTCTCCCAGGTAGGGCAGCGGCGGCAGGATCACCACCTCGACCCCGGCCTTGGGCAGCCCCGCAGCCACCTGGCCCAGCAGGTCAGTGGCGAATTGACGGCTGCCGTGCAGCTTCCAGTTTCCGGCGACGATCTTGCGGCGCATGAGCGGGTGGCTCCTGTATGAAGTCAGCCGCCCATGATACCCGTTACGGCAAAAACCCGTTTGCTTGTAAGCGGTTACATGGATTTTCAGCGAACGGCGCAGCCCCTCGTGGCGGGTCGGTTGGGTTGGTCGCGAACGGCCCGGTTGGATTCGGTGGCTTGGCCGGGCGGGTGGGCTGCGCAGGGGACGCCGTGAATCCGTCCCTGGAGCAACTGTGTTGCCGGAGGGGCGCCAGCCCTTCCGGCAGACGGGCAC
>NZ_JACVTV010000072.1:0-21928 GCF_016624625.1 Stenotrophomonas sp. S41
GGTAGCGGGGGGGGGGGGGGGGGGGGGGGGGGGGGGGCGGGGCGGGGGGGGGGGGGGGGGGGGCGGGGCGCCGCCCCCCCCCCCGCTACCGCCTTCAATCAACGTGGAAGGCGAGGGTGGCGGCCACGGCCTGCTGCCACCCGGCATACAGCTTTTCGCGCCGCGCCGCGTCCATCTGCGGCTCGAAGCGGCGGTCCAGGCCCCATTGCGCGGCAATCTGTTCGCGGCTTTCCCAGAACCCCACCGCCAGCCCGGCCAGGTAGGCCGCACCCAGCGCGGTGGTTTCGGTCAGCCGTGGCCGCAGCAGCGGCACACCCAGGATGTCAGCCTGGAACCCGGCCAGGAAGTCGTTGCCGATCGCACCGCCGTCGGCGCGCAGTTCGCTCAGGGCGATGCCCGCATCGGACTGCATCGCATCGAGCACGTCACGGGTCTGGTAGGCCATCGCCTCCAGCGCCGCACGCACGAAGTGCGCCTTGCTGGTGCCACGGGTCAGGCCGAACATCGCCCCGCGCACATCGCTGCGCCAGTAGGGGGCGCCCAGGCCGACGAAGGCCGGCACCAGGTAGGCGCCGCCGCTGTCGTCGACCTTCGCCGCCAGCGCCTGGCTGTCGCTGGCACGGTCGATCAGGCGCAGCTCGTCGCGCAGCCACTGCACCACCGAGCCGGCGATGAAGATCGAGCCTTCCAGCGCGTATTCCACCTTGCCGCCGATGCCCCAGGCGATGGTGGTCAGCAGGCCGTTGCGCGAACGCACCGCCTGGGCGCCGGTGTGCATCAGCATGAAGCAGCCGGTGCCATAGGTGTTCTTGACCATGCCCGGCTGGAAACAGGCCTGGCCGAACAGCGCCGCCTGCTGGTCGCCGGCGATGCCGGCGATCGGGATCGGGTGGTCGAAGAAGAACTGCGGCCGCGTATGCGCGTAAACCGCACTGGAATCGCGCACGCTGGGCAGCATCGCGCGCGGGATGTCCAGCAGTGCCAGCAGGTCCTCGTCCCATTGCAGGGTGTGGATGTTGAACAGCAGGGTGCGCGCGGCGTTGCTGTAGTCGGTGACGTGCGCCTGGCCACCGCTGAGGTTCCAGACCAGCCAGCTGTCGATGGTGCCGAACAGCAGTTCGCCGCGCTCGGCGCGCTGCTGCGCCCCCTCCACGTGGTCGAGGATCCAGCGCACCTTGGTGGCCGAGAAATACGCATCGATCAGCAGGCCGGTGCGCTCGCGGATCAATGCTTCGTGGCCGTCGGAGCGCAGGCGCTCGCAGATCGCGTGGCTCTGCCGCGACTGCCAGACGATGGCGTTGTGGATCGGCTGGCCGGTGGCGCGGTCCCAGACCAGGGTGGTCTCGCGCTGGTTGGTGATGCCCAGCGCGGCGATGTGCCGTGGGTCGATCTGCTCGCGGCTGAGCAGCTCGGTCATCGTCGCGTAGACGCTGGTGAGGATCTCGCGCGGATCGTGTTCCACCCAGCCCGGCTGCGGGAACAGCTGGCTGAACTCGCGCTGCGCGCTGCCGACGATGTTGCCGGCGCGGTCGAACAGGATTGCGCGCGAACTGGTGGTGCCCTGGTCGATGGCCAGCACGTAGCGGGGCGTCATGGGGCGTCTCCGGTGGCGATGGGGAAATCCTAATGCATCGGTCGCGCCGCGCGCCGCCGCTCTGGTAGCTGCCAACCTTGGTTGGCGCACGTGGGAGTACCGGGGTCAGAGCCCTTTCCGTGGGAAAGGGATCCGACCCTGCATCCATGCCTGCAGGTGTGCCACCTGCGCTGCGTCCAGGCGCAGGCCGAGCTTGCTGCGTCGCCACAGCACGTCCTCGGCGGTGCGTGCCCATTCGTGCTGCTGCAGCCATGCGACTTCACGCGCATGCAGGCCGCCGCCGAAGTCTTCGCCCAGATCGGCCCGCGCGGCCGCCCCTTCCAGCAGTTGCGCGCTGCGGCTGCCGTAGGCGCCGGCCCAGCGTCGCGCGAGGTCGGCCGGCAGCCAGGGCGCATGCGCCTGCAGCCGTGCTAGTGCCGCCTCTGCATCGCCCCAGTCACTGCCGGGCAGGGCATCGCCGTGTGCCGTCCACGCCGGGCCCATGCCGGGCAGGTGCGTGCTCAGCAGGTCCAGCGCTTCCTCGGCCAGCACCCGGTAGGTGGTCAGCTTGCCGCCCAGCACGTGCACGGCCGGCGCGCCGCCGCCCTGCATCTGCAGCCGGTAATCACGGCTCAGCTTCGCCGCCTGCGGGTCGGCGTCGGCCAGCAGCGGGCGCACGCCGGCGAACTGCCAGACCACGTCGGTCGCATGGATCGGCTCGCGCAGGTAGCGGTTGGCCGCCGCGCACAGATAGTCCACTTCCGAGGGCAGCACGCTGCAGCGCGCCGGGTCGCCGCGGTAGTCGGTATCGGTGGTGCCCACCAGCAGATGGTCGTGGACGAACGGCAGCAGGAACACCACGCGCCCATCCGGCTGCTGCAGCAGGCAGGCGCTGTGGTCTGGCCAGGGCCGGCGCAGGACGATGTGGCTGCCCTGCACCAGGCGCAGCGCGGGCGAACCATCGCCGGGCTGCATGCGCTGCAGCAGGCCACCAGCCCAGGGGCCGGCCGCATTGGCAACAGTGCGGGCCTGTACGCTGTGGGTCTGGCCGTCGCTGTCTTCCAGCGTTGCACGCCAGAGCGTGGGCGTCTGCTGCAGGCCCGTGCAGCGGGTGCCGGTGAGGATGCACGCGCCGCGCTGGGCGGCATCCAGCGCGTTGAGCACCACCAGCCGCGCGTCGTCCACCTGCGCGTCGGCATAGCTGAAGGCCTGTTGCAGATGCGGCGACAACCACGACCCCAGTGCATCGGCGTGCAGCTGCAGCGAACGCGAGGCGGGGAAGGCCGGGCTGCGCTGGCCGAGGTGGTCGTACAGCCACAGGCCCACGCGCAGCATCCAGCGTGGCCGCAGGTGCGGTTCCCACGGCAGCACGAAGCGCAGCGGGTGGACCAGGTGGGGCGCCTGCCGGCGTACGGTTTCGCGCTCGCCCAGCGCCTTGCGCACCATGCCGAATTCGCGCTGTTCCAGGTAGCGCAGGCCGCCGTGGATCAGTTTGCTGCTGGCGCTCGAGGTGTGCGCGGCAAGGTCATGCTGCTCGCACAGCAGCACGCGCAGGCCGCGGCCGCTGGCATCGCGGGCGATGCCGGCGCCATTGATGCCGCCACCGATCACCAGCAGGTCGATTTCGTGCATGGCGTCCCCCATCCGTCGGTAGAGTCGAGCTTGCCCGACTGCCCTGAAAAGCAGTCGAGCAAGCTCGACTCTACAAAACAACAACGGGCCCCGCAGGGCCCGTTGTTTCAACACAGTGGAGCAGGGAGCCGCTTAGAAGCGCGCACCGATGCCGAACCCCACGGTCCACGGGTCAAGCTTGGCTTCGCCCACCTTCTGGCCGGCGACCTTCAGGTCCGGGCGCGAGTGCATGTAGCGGGCATCGGCGCGGGCAAACCAGGTGGAGTTGATGTTCATGTCCACACCCACGGTGCCGATGGCACCCTTGGCGTCCTTCAGGCGGATGTCATCGCCACCGGCGAAGTTCTCGTTGCTGAAGGCCGACTGGAAGTAGCCGACGCCCACGAACGGACGGAACACGTTGTCAGCCTGGCCGAAGTGGTACTGGCCGCTCAGCGCGACCGGCTGCTGCTCGACGCTGCCCAGGCGGGCATTGCCCGGACCCTTGACGCGGTGGTCGAACTTGTCGGCAGCGCCCCACAGCTCAACGGCCCAGTTGTCGTTGACGTAGTAGCTGAAGCTGACGGTCGGCGCCGGGCCGCCATCGACCTTCTTGATGCCGTCGATCGGATCGTTCTTCGGCTGCAGCAGCGACACGCCGCCAACCACGGCAAAATGCTTGCCCGAGGCGGTGTCTGCGGAGCTGCTGTCCTGCGCGAAGGCAGCAGGAGCGAAGGCGGCGGAGGTCAGCAGGGCGAGGCTCAGAATACGGATGGAGCGCATGGGGGAAATCTCCTGTTGTTTCTTGTTTTGGGCCCCCGGTTGCGGGGTGGAGTCACCGTAGTCGCCTCAACATGAATCGCATCCGACGCGCGTTAAAATTTGGTTTCCATTGTTCAGCGGGCAGAGCGAAACCGCTGTTTTACAGGGGTTTCATGCATATGCGATTGTTCATGCAGTTGGAGAGAATGTGAGC
This sequence comes from Stenotrophomonas sp. S41, assembly GCF_016624625.1. Lineage (NCBI taxonomy): Bacteria > Pseudomonadati > Pseudomonadota > Gammaproteobacteria > Lysobacterales > Lysobacteraceae > Stenotrophomonas > Stenotrophomonas sp. S41. Next base: position 4,161 of record NZ_JACVTV010000072.1, read on the forward strand.
AGCGATGCGTTGTGCATCGGCCTGCCTGCGCGCGTGGAGCGCGATTGCCGCGTGCTGGTGCTGGGCTCGATGCCCGGTGTCGCCTCGCTGCAGGAGCAGCAGTACTACGCACATCCGCGCAACCGTTTCTGGCCGTTGCTCGGTGATCTGTGCGGGTTCGATCCGGCGCTTGCCTACCAGGCGCGGCTGCGCGCGATGGCCGATGCCGGTGTCGGCCTGTGGGATGTGATCGGCCAGTGCGAGCGGCGGGGCAGCTTGGATGCCGACATCGTGCGCGGTTCTGAAGTCCCCAATGCGCTGCCTGAACTGATCGCGGGCCTGCCGCGGCTGCGCCTGGTCGCCTGCAATGGCGGCGCGGCCTGGCAGGCACTGCAGCGCTGGGTTGTGCCGGATCTGGCGGCAACGCCGGCGCTGCTCGCGCTGCCCTCCACCAGCCCGGCCAATGCCGCGTGGTCCCTGCCGCGCCTGCGCCAGGCCTGGCAGCCGCTGGCTGACGCGCTGGCGACATGAAGCGGACATCGTCGGGACAATACGCTACCCACTGGAAGTGCCCGCAGGCCTTTGGCAACAGCGTGTCCCGGCGGCGTGCGTACTGAAAACAGCTGTAACGGTTGGCGCTGGCCCCCTCTGGCCGCACAATAGACGTTTCCCTACACCAGATTGCCGGAGTTATCCCCATGGCCGAAATCAAGGAAGCACTTGTCCCCGATATCGGTGACTACAGCGATATCCCGGTAATCGAGGTGCTTGTCGCCGTCGGCGACACGGTCAAGAAGGACCAGGGCCTGGTGACGCTGGAAAGCGACAAGGCCACGATGGAAGTGCCGTCCTCGGTCGCCGGTGTGGTCAAGGAAATCAAGGTCAAGGTCGGCGACAACCTCTCCGAGGGCAAGGTCGTGGCCCTGATCGAAGTGGCTGAAGGCGAGGCTGCCAAGCCGGCCGCTGCCGCCCCGGCCCCGGCCAAGGCCGCTGCCCCGGCCGCCGCCACCCAGAGCGCCCCGGCCCCGGCAGCGGCTGCCCCGGCCGCGCCGGCCGCCAGCGGCGGTGCCGTTGAAGCCCTGGTGCCGGACATCGGTGATTACACCGACATCCCGGTCATCGAAGTGCTGGTCGCCGTCGGCGATACGGTCAAGAAGGACCAGGGCCTGGTCACGCTGGAAAGCGACAAGGCCACCATGGAAGTGCCGTCCTCGGTCGCCGGCGTGGTCAAGGAACTGAAGGTCAAGGTCGGCGACAACCTGTCGCAGGGTGCCGTGGTTGCCATCATCGAGGCCGAAGGCGCTGCCGCGCCGGCCCCGACCAAGGCCGCCGCTGCCGCTGCCCCGGCCGCTGCCGAGACCTCCACCAAGGTCGAGCCGGTCGCCGTTCCGGCCCAGCCGGACAAGCTGGCCGCGCGCGAGATCGCCTCGGCCGGTACCCCGACCAGCCCGCCGGTGCAGTTCAATGCCGATGGCGTGCTGCCGGCCAAGGTGCCCTACGCCACCCCGGCCGTGCGCGTGTTCGCCCGCGAACTGGGCGTGGACCTGCTGCAGATCAGCGGCACCGAGAAGGGCGGCCGCATCACCAAGGGTGACGTGCAGAAGTTCGTCAAGGCCGCGCTCAGCGGTGGCGTGCCGGCTGCCGGCGGCGCTGCTGTCGCTGCCGGTGGTGGCCTGAACCTGCTGCCGTGGCCGAAGGTCGACTTCAGCAAGTTCGGCGAGACCGAAGTGCAGCCGCTGTCGCGCATCAAGAAGATTTCCGGTGCGAACCTGGCCCGCAACTGGGCGATGATCCCGCACGTCACCCAGTTCGAACAGGCCGACATCACCGACCTGGAAGGCCTGCGCGTGGCGCTGAACAAGGAAAACGAGAAGGCCGGCATCAAGCTGACCATGCTCGCCTTCCTGATCAAGGCCAGCGCCGCGGCGCTGAAGAAGTTCCCGGAATTCAACGCCTCGCTCGATGCCAGCGGTGAAAACCTGACCCTGAAGAAGTACTTCCACATCGGCTTCGCCGCCGATACGCCGAACGGCCTGGTCGTGCCGGTCATCCGCGACGTGGACAAGAAGGGCGTGGTGCAGATCGCGCAGGAAACCTCCGAACTGGCCAAGAAGGCCCGCGACGGCAAGCTCGGCCCGGCCGACATGAGCGGCGGCTGCTTCTCGATCAGCTCGCTGGGCGGCATCGGTGGCACCGCGTTCACCCCGATCGTCAATGCACCGGAAGTGGCCATCCTCGGCGTCTCCAAGTCGGCCATCCAGCCGGTCTGGAACGGCAAGGAATTCGCGCCGAAGCTGATGCTGCCGCTGTCGCTGAGCTACGACCACCGCGTCATCGATGGCGCCCTGGCCGCACGCTTCACCACGTACCTGTCGCAGGTACTGGCCGACATGCGCCGCGTGCTGCTGTAAGGCACCGCTTCGCCCCCACCGTGCGGCCGCTGCCCCTGGCGCGGCCGCGTGAACAGATGCAGTGACAGCCCGCCGGCCACGCCGGCCGGGCACGAGGAAAACCACCATGGCCACGATTGAAGTCAAGGTTCCCGACATCGGCGATTACAGCGATGTGCCGGTGATCGAAGTGTTGGTCGCCGTCGGCGATACGGTGAAGAAGGATCAGGGTCTGGTGACCCTGGAATCGGACAAGGCCACCCTGGAAGTGCCGTCCTCGGCCGCCGGCGTGGTCAAGGAAATCAAGGTCAAGCTGGGTGACACCCTCTCCGAAGGCGCCGTGGTCGTGGTGCTGGATGCTGAAGGTGCCGCCGAAGCCCCGGCCAAGGCCGCTGCGCCGGCACCGGCGGCCGCCGCCCCGGCCAGCAAGCCGCCGGTGACCCCGTCGCATCGCGCCCCGGCCGAGCCGGCGGCACCGAAGCCGGCGCTGTCCAGCGGCAAGCCGGCCGACATCGAATGCGAGATGGTCGTGCTGGGCTCGGGCCCGGGCGGCTACACCGCCGCCTTCCGCGCCGCCGACGTCGGCCTGGACACCGTGCTGGTCGAGCGTTACGCCAGCCTCGGCGGCGTCTGCCTCAACGTGGGCTGCATTCCGTCCAAGGCCCTGCTGCACGCCGCAGCGGTCATCGATGAAGTGGCCCATGCCGGTGATTTCGGCGTCGAATTCGGCAAGCCGACCATCACCCTGGACAAGCTGCGCCAGTACAAGGAAAAGGTCGTCAACCAGCTGACCAAGGGCCTGGCCGGCATGGCCAAGCAGCGCAAGGTCCGCAGCGTGCAGGGCGTCGGCAGGTTTGTTTCGGCCAACGAACTGGAAATCACCGCCGCTGACGGCAGCACCCAGCTGCTGCGCTTCCAGAAGTGCATCATCGCCGCCGGTTCGCAGGCGGTGAAGCTGCCGAACTTCCCGTGGGACGACAAGCGCGTGATGGATTCCACCGACGCGCTGGAGCTGGCCGAAGTGCCGGGCTCGCTGCTGGTCGTCGGCGGCGGCATCATCGGCCTGGAAATGGCCACCGTGTATGGCGCGCTGGGCAGCAAGGTCACCGTGGTCGAGTTCATGGACCAGCTGATGCCGGGCGCTGACAAGGACCTGGTCAAGCCGCTGGCCGACCGCCTGAAGAAGCAGGGCATCGAAGTCCACCTGAAGACCAAGGCCTCGGGCGTCACCGCCGATGCCAAGGGCATCACCGTGACCTTCGACGCTGCCGAGGAAGGCCAGACGCCGGCACTGGCGCAGGGCACCTTCGACCGCGTGCTGGTGGCCGTGGGCCGCTCGCCGAACGGCAAGAAGATCGATGCTGAAAAGGCCGGCGTGCAGGTCACCGACCGCGGCTTCATTCCGGTCGATCGCCAGATGCGCACCAACGTGCCGCACATCTTCGCCATCGGCGACATCGTCGGCAACCCGATGCTGGCCCACAAGGCCACGCACGAAGGCAAGCTGGCCGCCGAAGTGGCTGCCGGCCACAAGAAGGAATGGGTCGCCCGCGTGATTCCGTCGGTGGCCTACACCAACCCGGAAATCGCCTGGGTGGGTGTGACCGAGACTGAAGCCAAGGCCAAGGGTCTGAAGGTGGGCGTGGCCAAGTTCCCGTGGGCCGCCAGCGGCCGCGCGATCGGCATCGGCCGTACCGAAGGCTTCACCAAGCTGATCTTCGACGAAGAGACCCACCGCATCATCGGTGGTGCCATCGTCGGCGTGCACGCCGGTGACCTGCTGGCCGAGATCGGCCTGGCCATCGAAATGGGTGCCGAAGCCGAAGACATCGGCCACACCATCCATGCCCACCCGACGCTGAGCGAATCGGTGGCGATGGCCTCGGAAATCTACGACGGCACGATCACCGATCTGTACATGCCGAAGAAGAAATAACGCGCCTGCGCGTTGCAGACGAAGAACCCGGCGAAAGCCGGGTTTTTTGTTGGCCGAACGGTGCGGGCGCATGAAAAAACGCGGCGCCGGTTGCCCGGGCGCCGCGCTGGAGAGATCGGGTAACGTTCGATCAGAAGGTCATGCTGATGCCGGCCACCGGGCCCTTGAATTCCTGCTTCAGGCCGAGGACGCCGTCGCTGCCCTTCTGGTCCACGTCCAGCTTGAACCAGTCATAGCCGGCGAACACGCCGAAGGTCTCGGTGAAGCGGTATTCGACGATGGCGTTGGCGCGGCTCAGGTCGCCGTCGTAGTCGTCGAAGCTGCCCCACTTGGTGTTCAGGTACTGGCCTTGGATGTTGATCAGCCAGCGGTCGGCCGGGGTGAAGCTCAGGCGCGCGCCAACCACCGGGGCCACGCCGCTCTCGCTCTCATCCAGGAAGCGACCGTTGTAGACGTTGCCCAGGTCGGCAAAGCCCTTGGCGCTCACCTTGGCCCACTCGGCACCCAGCTGCAGGCCCAGGTCGAACTTCTCGGTGTCCACGACGGAGTAGTCGTACACCAGGCTGGCCACCTGGTACTTCAGTTCGGCCTTGACGAAGCTGCCTTCCGGCACGTTGATCTGGCCGAAGGCGATGCCGTCATCCAGGGTCTCCCGGCGGTCCTTGTCCCACTTGAAGTAGTCGAAGATCAGGCGCTGGCGGTCGCTGAAGCGGAACACGCCGTCAATGCGCGGCTCCCACTCCTTGCCGCCCATCTTGAAATCTTCGCTGACGTTGACGTCCTGGCCGGCAACGGTGGTGTTGCCGCGGATGGTGTTGTCGTTCTCGATGTTCATGGCACCCACGCGCAGCGTGAAGCGCGGATCGCCTTCGGCAGCGTGGGCGGCATTGGCGAACGAGGCGCCGGCGGCGAGCAGCGAGAGAGCGAGCAGGGTGGGTACGGGGCGCATCGCAGAGTCCTTGCAGTGGTTAATTCGGAATGAAGGCCACTGTGCCGGACGTGCAGGTCCACCCTACGTGAACGTATGGTCCACGCGGTGTGGACGGTTCAGCGCTGTCATGACGTTGCAAAGAAGATGGCCCCGGAGAGGACTACGGGGCCATCCGGGGACCTGCGGGGCGAAGCGTCGACGAGGTTGCTGCAGGCAGGTCGAAAGGTAGGACAGGCGGCGCGCGGGAAAGTTCCGCGGCCTGCGACCAAAGTTGAATACGCTGCAACGCAACATGGCGCGGACGCTATTGTCCCCCCTGTGGGCCGTAAAAATCCTGCCGATTCGGCAACTTGCGGCTCCCTGGATGAACAGGCAGCGGTTGTCTCACAAATTGTCCCATTGCTATAATTTGGCGGCTCGATGAGGCACGCACGTTGTAACGGCCTCCGCCCTTCACAAGAACCATGTGGGACATCCTGTGCTGAACTCCGTTGAAGCGGGTCGGCGACTGATGCTGCGCGCCGCGGTCTATCCGCTGGTCGCAGTGGCTGTCCTGGCCCTGGCATTCCTGCTGTTGGCGGGGCAGAAGGCCGCACTGGGTGCGCTGCTGTCCGGCGTGGCGGTCTCGGCCGGGGGCTGGGTGGCGGCACGGATGGCACTGAGCGGGGGCGCAGTTGCAGCAGGTTCGGCGATGGCGCGCCTGATCATTGCGGTCGTTGCGAAGTGGGCAGTCGTTTTCGGCGTCCTGCTGGCGGGTTTTCTGGTCTTCAAGCTGCCTGCATTGGCGCTGTTGGCCGGTATCGCCGTCGGTCTGATGTTCCAGGTCCTGGCTCTGGCCAGGCGTTGACAGAATTCAATTAACTAAGGTTCCGGACACATGGCGGGCGAGGCTCTAACCCCTACCAGCTACATCCAGCATCACCTGCAGAACCTGACCGCACCGGTCGGCAACGGCGAAGGGATGTTCTGGCACATCCACGTCGATACCTTCCTCACCGCCGTCCTGATGGGCCTGGTGATCGTGGTCGCGTTCTGGATGGGTACCCGCAAGGCCACCGCCGGCGTGCCGGGCAAGTGGCAGGCCTTCGTGGAAATCTGCCTGGAGTTCGTTGACCGCCAGGCCAAGGACACCTACCACGGCAAGAGCAAGCTGGTCACGCCGATCGCCATCACCATCTTCTTCTGGATTCTGCTGATGAATCTGCTGAAGATGATCCCGGCCGATTTCATCGCCAAGCCGCTGGAAATGGCCGGTGTCCACTACTGGAAGCCGGTGCCGACCGCTGACGTCAACGCCACCCTGGGCATGGCCTTCAGCGTGTTCTTCCTGATGCTCTTCTTCGCGCTGAAGTCGAAGGGCCTGCTGGGCTTCATCAAGGAATTCCTGACGGCGCCGTTCGGCAAGTGGATGATGCCGTTCAACCTGATCCTCAACATCGTCGAGTGGCTGAGCAAGCCGATCTCGCTGGCGATGCGACTGTTCGGCAACATGTTCGGCGGCGAAATCGTGTTCCTGCTGATCTGGGTGCTGGGTGGTGCCGGTTTCTTCGGTGCCATTGCCGGTGGTGCATTCGGTCTGGGCTGGATGCTGTTCCACCTGCTGGTGATCCCGCTGCAGGCCTTCATCTTCATGATGCTGTCGATCGTGTACCTGAGCCTGTCAGAAGACGCTCACTAAAGTTCCAAGCTTCAACCAGTTTCACCTTCATCCGTTTCATCACCCTTAGCAACTTAGTTCCTGGAGATAACCATGTACTTCGCCGTCCTGACCAACTTCGCGCAGATTCAGAGCTCCACCGCCCTTGCCGTCGGCATCATGATCGGCCTGGCCGCGCTGGGCGCTGGCCTGGGTCTGGCCATCATGGCTGGTAAGTTCCTGGAGTCGGCCGCCCGCCAGCCGGAACTGATCCCGGTCCTGCAGGTCCGCATGTTCATCACCGCCGGCCTGATCGACGCCGCGTTCATCATCTCGGTCGCCGTCGGCCTGCTGCTGGCCTTCGCCAACCCGCTGTCGGCTGCCTTCGCTGGCGCCGTCACCAAGGCTCTGGCCGGCTGATACAGCGGTTTGAGACGACCGGGTGCTGATGCACCCGGTTTCGGATGAAGGCCGGATGCGCCGCTTCGGCGGCGCGTCCACCCCGAAACCAGCGATCGAGCTAACCATGAATATCAATTTCACCCTTCTTGCGCAGGCGCTCGCCTTCGCTGGTCTGATCTGGATCATCGCGACCAAGATCTGGCCGCCGCTGATGAACGCGATCGAAGAGCGCCAGCAGAAGATCGCTGAAGGCCTCGCTGCTGCCGACCGCAGCCAGAAAGATCTGGCCCAGGCGCAGGAGAAGGTCAACGAAGCGCTGAAAGAAGCACGCACCAAGGCCAACGAGATCATCGACCAGGCCCACGCGCGCGCCAACCAGATCGTTGATGCTGCCCGTAACGAAGCGATCACCGAAGCCACCCGTCAGAAGGAACTGGCCCAGGCTGAGATCGACGCCGCCGCCAACCGTGCCCGTGAAGATCTGCGCAAGCAGGTGTCCGCGCTGGCCGTGACCGGTGCCGAAAAGCTGCTCAAGCGCGAAATCGACGCCAACGCCCACAAGGCGCTGCTCGACGAGCTGGCCTCGGAGATCTAAGGATGAGCCAGGCCCTCACGCTTGCCCGCCCGTACGCCCGCGCCGCCTTCGCGACCGCGCGTGACGAAGGCACGTTCGCGCCGTGGTCGGACGCCCTGGCGTTCTCCGCCCACGTCGCCGCCGACCCGCGCGTGGCGGCCCTGCTCGCCAACCCGGAGCTGGGTCGCGACGAAGCCGTCGCACTGCTGGCACCGGAAACCCACGGTGAGACCTACTCGCGTTTCCTCGCCGTGCTGGCCGAATCGCATCGTCTGCCGCTGCTGCCGGAAATCGCTGGCATGTTCGACGCCCTGCGCGCCGAAGCCGAGCACGTGGTCAAGGCCACGGTGACCTCGGCGGCCGAACTGTCGGCCGGTGAGCTGGACGCGATCAAGGTCGCGCTGCGCAAGCGCTTCAACCGCGAGGTTGACGTGACCACCGCGGTCGATGCCTCGCTGATCGGCGGTGCCGTCATCGACGCCGGCGACGTGGTCATCGATGGTTCGCTGAAGGGCAAGCTGGCCCGTCTGCAGACCGCGCTCGCTAACTGAATTCATTTAACGTCCGGCCCCGCTGCCGGCACTAGGACTTGACGATGGCAACCACGCTCAACCCCTCCGAAATCAGCGAACTGATCAAGAACCGCATCGAGAAGGTCAAGCTGGCCGCGGAATCGCGCAACGAAGGCACCGTGACCAGCGTGTCCGACGGCATCGTGCGCATCTTCGGTCTGGCCGACGTGATGCAGGGCGAAATGATCGAACTGCCGAACAACACCTTCGCCCTGGCCCTGAACCTGGAGCGCGACTCGGTCGGCGCCGTGGTCCTGGGTGACTACGAGCACCTGCGCGAAGGCGACGTCGCCAAGACCACCGGCCGCATCCTGGAAGTGCCGGTGGGTCCGGAACTGCTGGGCCGCGTCGTGAACGCGCTCGGCGAGCCGATCGACGGCAAGGGCCCGCTGGGCACCGACCTGACCGCTCCGGTGGAGCGCGTTGCTCCGGGCGTGATCTGGCGCAAGTCGGTCGACCAGCCGGTGCAGACCGGTTACAAGTCGGTCGACTCGATGATCCCGATCGGCCGTGGCCAGCGCGAGCTGATCATCGGCGACCGCCAGACCGGCAAGACCGCGATGGCCATCGATGCGGTGATCAACCAGAAGGGCACCGGCATCAAGTGCGTGTACGTTGCGATCGGCCAGAAGGCTTCGACCATCGCCAACATCGTGCGCAAGCTGGAAGAGAACGGCGCCCTGGCCCACACCGTCGTGGTTGCCGCGACCGCTTCCGAATCGGCTGCCATGCAGTACATCAGCGCCTACTCGGGCTGCACCATGGGTGAGTACTTCATGGACCGCGGCGAAGACGCGCTGATCGTGTACGACGATCTGTCCAAGCAGGCCGTGGCCTACCGCCAGATCTCGCTGCTGCTGAAGCGCCCGCCGGGCCGTGAAGCCTACCCGGGTGACGTCTTCTACCTGCACTCCCGTCTGCTCGAGCGCGCTGCCCGCGTGTCCGAGGAATACGTCGAGAAGTTCACCGAAGGCAAGGTCACCGGCAAGACCGGTTCGCTGACCGCGCTGCCGATCATCGAAACCCAGGCTGGCGACGTGTCCGCCTTCGTTCCGACCAACGTGATCTCGATCACCGACGGCCAGATCTTCCTGGAAACCGACCTGTTCAACGCCGGCATCCGCCCGGCCGTGAACGCCGGTATCTCGGTGTCGCGCGTCGGTGGCTCGGCCCAGACCAAGATCATCAAGAAGCTGTCGGGCGGCATCCGCATCTCGCTGGCCCAGTACCGTGAGCTGGCGGCGTTCGCGCAGTTCGCCTCGGATCTGGACGAAGCGACCCGCAAGCAGCTGGAGCGTGGCCAGCGCGTCACCGAGCTGATGAAGCAGAAGCAGTACGCACCGATGTCGATCGCCAACCAGGCGCTGTCGATCTACGCCGTCAACGAGGGTTACCTCGACGACGTGCCGGTCAACAAGCTGCTGGCCTTCGAAGAAGGCCTGCACGCCCACTTCGCCAACACCCAGGGCGAGCTGGTCGGCAAGGTCAACGCCACCGGCGGTTGGGACAACGACATCGAAGGTGCCTTCAAGAAGGGCATCGCCGAGTTCAAGACCACCGGCAGCTGGTAATCGCGGTCCTGTAGAGCGGAGCCATGCTCCGCTGGACCAGATGACAAACGGTTGAACAACGCGGGGCAACAGCCCCGCGCCACGGGAAACAAGAGATGGCAAGCGGACGCGAAATCAAAACCAAGATCAAGAGCGTGCAGAACACCCGCAAGGTGACGCGCGCCCTGGAAATGGTCTCGGCCTCCAAGATCCGCAAGGCGCAGGATCGAATGAAGACCTCGCGTCCGTACGCGCAGGCGATGAAGCAGGTGATCGGCCACCTGGCCCAGGCCAGCACCGATTACCAGCATCCGTTCCTGGTCGAGCGCGAGCAGGTCAAGCGGGTCGGGTTCATCGTGATCTCCTCCGATCGCGGCCTGGCTGGCGGCCTCAACAACAACCTGTTCCGCAAGATGCTGGGCGAAGCCAAGGCATGGCAGGACAAGGGTGCTGAAGTGGACCTGGTGACCATCGGCCAGAAGGCATCGACCTTCTTCCGCCGCGTGAAGGTCAACATGGTCGGCAGCGTGACCCACATCGGCGACGTGCCGAAGCTGGAATCGCTGATCGGTGTGATCAAGGTCATGCTCGACGCCTTCACCGAAGGCAAGGTCGACCGCGTGTACCTGGTCTACAACCGCTTCGTGAACACCATGACGCAGAAGGCCAGCTTCGATCAGCTGCTGCCGCTGCCGCCGGCTGAACAGCAGGTCGCTCACCACGACTGGGACTACCTGTACGAACCCGATGCCGCGACCGTGCTCGAGCACGTGATGACGCGTTACATCGAGTCGCTGGTGTACCAGGCACTGCTGGAAAACGTCGCCTCCGAACATGCTGCACGCATGGTCGCGATGAAGGCGGCGAGCGACAACGCCAACAAGCTGATCGGCACCCTGCAGCTCGTCTACAACAAGGCACGCCAGGCAGCGATCACCCAGGAAATCTCCGAAATCGTCGGCGGCGCGGCAGCAGTCTGACCGCGTTCGTTCAAAGCACACATTTAGAGGATGCAGCAATGAGTCAGGGCAAGATCGTTCAGATCATCGGCGCGGTCGTCGACGTCGAATTCCCGCGTGAGTCGGTGCCGAAGGTGTATGACGCACTGAAGGTCGAAAACACCGAAATCACCCTCGAAGTCCAGCAGCAGCTGGGCGACGGCGTGGTGCGTACCATCGCCCTCGGTTCCACCGACGGCCTCAAGCGCAACCTGGTGGCCGTCAACACCGGCCGCGGCATCTCCGTGCCGGTCGGCGCTGGCACCCTGGGCCGCATCATGGACGTGCTGGGCCGTCCGATCGACGAAGCCGGCCCGGTGGCCGCCAGCGACAGCTGGGAAATCCACCGTGCGGCCCCGTCGTACGAAGACCAGTCCCCGGCTACCGAGCTGCTGGAAACCGGCATCAAGGTCATCGACCTGATGTGCCCGTTCGCCAAGGGCGGCAAGGTCGGCCTGTTCGGCGGCGCCGGCGTCGGCAAGACCGTCAACATGATGGAACTGATCAACAACATCGCCAAGGCGCACAGCGGTCTGTCCGTGTTCGCTGGCGTGGGTGAGCGTACCCGTGAGGGCAACGACTTCTACCACGAAATGAAGGACTCCAACGTCCTCGACAAGGTGGCGATGGTGTACGGCCAGATGAACGAGCCGCCGGGCAACCGTCTGCGCGTCGCCCTGACCGGCCTGACCATGGCCGAGTACTTCCGCGATGAGAAGGACGAAAACGGCAAGGGCAAGGACGTCCTGCTGTTCGTCGACAACATCTACCGCTACACCCTGGCCGGTACCGAAGTCTCGGCACTGCTGGGCCGTATGCCGTCCGCCGTGGGTTACCAGCCGACCCTGGCCGAGGAAATGGGCGTCCTGCAGGAACGCATCACCTCGACCAAGAACGGTTCGATCACCTCGATCCAGGCCGTCTACGTTCCCGCGGATGACCTGACCGATCCGTCGCCGGCGACCACCTTCGCCCACCTGGACTCGACCGTCACCCTGTCGCGTTCGATCGCCTCGCTGGGTATCTACCCGGCCGTCGATCCGCTGGACTCCACCAGCCGCCAGATGGACCCGCTGGTCATCGGCCACGAGCACTACGACACCGCCCAGCGCGTCCAGCAGACCCTGCAGAAGTACAAGGAACTGAAGGACATCATCGCCATCCTGGGCATGGACGAACTGTCCGAAGAAGACAAGCAGGCCGTGTCGCGCGCCCGCAAGATCGAGCGCTTCTTCAGCCAGCCGTTCCACGTGGCCGAAGTGTTCACCGGCTCGCCGGGCAAGTACGTGTCGCTGAAGGACACCATCCGTGGCTTCAAGGCCATCGTCGATGGCGAGTACGACCACCTGCCGGAGCAGGCGTTCTACATGGTCGGCAGCATCGAAGAAGCGGTCGAGAAGGCCAAGAAGATGGCTGAGAAGGCCTGATCATGAGCACCATCCGTTGCGACATCGTCAGCGCCGAGCAGGAAATCTTCCGTGGTGAAGCGACTCTGGTCGTGGCTACGGGTGAGCTCGGCGAACTGGGCATCGCGCCCAAGCACGCACCGCTGATCACCCGTCTGAAGCCGGGCAAGGTCGTGGTGACCACGCCGAACGGCGAGCAGCTGGATTTCGCCATTTCCGGCGGCATCCTGGAAGTGCAGCCGCAGGTGGTGACCGTGCTGGCCGACACCGCGATCCGCGCGCAGGACATCGACGAAGCCTCGGTCCGCAAGGCCAAGGAAGAAGCCGAGCGCATCCTGGCCAACCGCGGTGAAGCCATGGAAGTGGCCGAAGCCCAGCAGAAGCTGGCTGAGGCCGTGGTGCAGCTGCAGGCGCTGGAGCGCCTGCGCAAGACCCTCAAGCACTGAGGTTCGCGCCACACCCGCAGAAACGCCGGCCTCGTGCCGGCGTTTTTGTTTGTGCCGGCGGCGTTGGTAGAGTCGACCGTTGGTCGACGATCGCGCGCAGCGCGGGTTTCAAGCGGCCCCCGAAAGAGCAGTCGACCAACGGTCGGCTCTACCGGGTAGGTTTTCCCGCGGCCCCGACGGGTAGAATCGGCCGTCAGCGGTAGACCACGTAGCGCATCAGCAGGAACGACACCGCGGCCAGCGCCGCTTCCACCAGGGGCTTGGCCAGCCAGGCGTATTGCAGGCCCAGCGCATCGTGGGCGGCGGATACCAGCAGCGTGCTGGCGACGGTCAGCAGCAGCCACACCGGCAGGAAGCGGGCGAAGCGGCGCCAGCCAAGTCGCTGCCGGCCCTGCGCATCGGCAAAGGTGACCCGGCCGTTCAACCAGAATCCCAGCAGCATGCCGGCCACGCGCCCGGCGACATTGGCCGGGGCCACCGGCGCGCCCGCCGCAGTGAGGGCGACAAACACCAGCCAGTCCAGCAACAGCTGCAGCAGGCCGATGACGATGTAGGCGCTTCCCTGGCGGAGCAGGCTCATGGCGGCAATCAAGGCGGACAGGCCGCCATGTTAACGGCGGACGCTCTAGAATCACCGGCAACGAACCACGGACCGCTGCCCATGACCCAAGCCCTGCACGTCATCATCCTCGCCGCCGGCGCTGGCAAGCGCATGAAATCCGTGTTGCCGAAGGTGCTGCAGCCGATTGCCGGCCAGCCGATGCTGGCTCACGTGATCGCCGCGGCACGCGAACTGCAGCCGGCTGCGATCCATGTGGTGTACGGCCATGGCGGTGAAGCCGTGCGGCAGCGCTTCGCCGACCAGGCCGACCTGTTGTGGGCCGAACAGGCGCAGCAGCTGGGCACCGGCCATGCGGTGGCGCAGGCGATGCCGGAGGTGCCGGATGCGGCGCAGGTGCTGGTGCTGTACGGCGACGTGCCGCTGATCCGCGCGGATACCCTGCGCCACCTGCTGGCGCAGCCGGGTCGCCTTGCGGTGCTGGTGGCCGAGGTCGACGACCCGACCGGCTACGGCCGCGTGCTGCGCGATGCCGAAGGCCGGGTCGGCTCGATCGTCGAGCAGAAGGACGCCAACGACGACCAGCTGCGGGTGCGCACCATCAATACCGGCATCATTGCCGCCGAATCGACCGCGCTGCGCCGCTGGCTGTCGCAGCTCTCCAACAGCAACGCGCAGGGCGAGTACTACCTGACTGATGTGTTTGCCTTCGCCGCGCACGAGTACACCCCGGCCGAGATGGCCCTGGTGACCGACGCGCAGGAAGCCGAAGGCGCGAATGATCCCTGGCAGTTGTCGCAGCTGGAGCGTGCCTGGCAGCGGCGCGCGGTGCGTGTCCTGTGCACGCAGGGCGCGCGCGTGCTGGATCCGGCGCGACTGGATATCCGCGGCGAGGTCACGGTCGGCAGCGACGTGCTGATCGATGTTGATGTGATCCTGGAAGGCAGGGTTGAGCTGGCCGACGGCGTGACCGTGGGGCCGTTCACCCGCTTGAAGGATGTGCGCCTGGGGCCGGGTACCGAAGTGCGCGCGCACTGTGACCTGGAAGGCGTGGTGTCCGAAGGTGCCGCGCAGATCGGCCCGTTCGCGCGCCTGCGCCCGGGCACCGTGCTGGCCGACGGTGTGCACGTGGGCAACTTCGTGGAAACCAAGAAGGTCACCCTGGGCGTAGGCAGCAAGGCCAACCACCTGACCTACCTGGGCGATGCGGTGATCGGCAGCAAGGTCAACATCGGTGCCGGCACCATCACCTGCAACTACGACGGCGTGAACAAGTCGACCACGACCATTGGCGACAAGGCCTTCATCGGTTCCAACAGCGCGCTGGTGGCGCCGGTGACGATCGGCGAAGGCGCGACCATCGCGGCGGGCTCGGTCATCACCCGCGATGCGCCGGACGGCAAGCTGACCCTGGCCCGTGCGCGGCAGGAAACGATCGACGGTTGGAAGCGGCCGGTGAAGAAGGGTTGAGGAGAGGCCGCCGGGCATGGCCCGGCGCTACCCGGAACCGCATCCACGCATGGCGTGGATCTACCGGGTGTTGGCGGCGTTGCAGTAGATCCACGCCATGCGTGGATGCGGCCGACCGGTCAACTCACCGGCAGCAGGATCGACACGCACAAGCCGCTATCGCCGCGGTTCTGCAGCGAAACCCTGCCGCCGTGCGCCTCGACGATCTCGCGGGTCAGTGCCAGGCCCAGGCCGGTGCCGTTGCGCTTGGTTGAGTAGAACGGCATCAGCGCGTTCTGCAGCACCTGCTCGTTCATGCCCTTGCCGCGGTCCAGCACGTCCAGGCGCAGCCATTGCGGCAGCCGCGTCAGCTGCACCTGCACGTCGTCGTTGGGCGGCTCCGCTTCGGCACAGGCCTCGTGCGCGTTCTTCAGCAGGTTCAACAGCGCCTGGCCGAACTGGGCGATGTCGATGCGGCTGCTCAGCGTCTCGTCCGGCTCGCGGTCCATGCCGAAGGGAATCTGCTGGCGCAGGCTGGACAGGAACGGCGCCCAGTGCACGGTCTGCAGCTGCGGCTGCGGCAGCTTGGCGAAGCGCGCATAACCGCGGATGAAGCCTTCCAGGTGGCGTGCGCGGTCTTCGATGGTGCTGAAGATCTCCGGCAGGCGATCGAAGCGCTCGCGCTTGACCAGCTCGCCGCCGGAATGGGCCAGCGAGGCGATCGGTGCCAGCGAATTGTTCAGTTCGTGGCTGATCACCCGGATCACCTTCTTCCAGGTCTGCACTTCCTGGCGGCGCAGTTCGGCGGTCAGCTGGCGCACCAGCAGCAGATCGTGCGGGCGGCCGTTCAGATGGAACGCGCGCCGCGACAGATGGTAGACCTGCTCGTCGTCCTCATCGGGCTCGACGCCCTCCTCGACCTCCGCGCGCACCGCGAACAGGCTGTCACCGCCGCGTGCGATGGCATCGCGCAGTTCCACTGGCAGCTGTTCGAGCACCTCTTCCATGCGCTGGCCTTCCAGCTTCCAGCCGCCGTGCAGCAGCTTGCGTGCGGCCAGGTTGGAAAACACCACGCGGGAAATGCCATCGCCACCGGCCGCGATCAGCAGCATCGCCACCGGCGTGTTCTGCACCATGGTGTCCAGCAGCAGTTCGCGCTGCACCAGGCCCTGGCGCTGCTCGCGCAGCACGTCGCCCAGTTCGCGGTGTGCGTCCACCAGGTCGCCCAGTTCGTCGTTGCCCGGCCAGTACACGCCAAAGTTGAACTCACCATCGCGATAGCTGCTGGTGGTGCCGGCCAGTGCGCGCATCAGCGAGCGCACCGGTGCGGTGGCGCGTCGCAGCGACCACCACATCAGCGACAGCAGCACGACCGAGGAGATCCCCGTCACCCACCAGCCGTGGTTCATCCAGTAGGCCAGCAGCCACGGCAGCGCGGCGGCCAGCGCCAGCACCGGCAGCAGGCGAAGGAACAGGAGGAAGGTGAAGGAGCGCCGTTTCATTCGCGCGGAATGCCGTGGCGGTCCATGCGCCGGTACAGCGCCTGGCGGCTCAGGCCGAGCTCGGCCGCGGCCTGGGCGATGACGCCGTGGTTGCGGGCCAGCACGTCCTCGATGCGTGCACGGTCGGGATCATTGCCGGCGCTCGGGGTCGGGCGCGGCGCGGCCGCTGCACGCGGCAGGTTGAGGTCGGCCACCTCGATGCGGTTGCCGCTGGCCAGCAGTTCGGCGCGCTGGATCACGTTGCGCAGCTCGCGCACGTTGCCCGGCCACGGGTGCCGCTGCAGTGCGGTGGCAGCAGCGGTCGACAGTGGCTTGCCGGCGCTGAGGAAGCGCTCGGCCAGCGGCACGATGTCGCCCGGGCGTTCCGCCAGCGGCGGCAGCACCAGTTCCACCGTGTTGAGTCGGTAATAGAGGTCTTCGCGGAAGCTGCCGTCGCGGATCATCGCCGGCAGGTCGGCGTTGGTCGCGCTGACCACGCGGACCTTCACCTGGCGCTCGCGGTTGGAGCCCAGGCGCTCGAAGCGGCCGGTTTCCAGTACGCGCAGCAGCTTCATCTGCCCGCCCAGCGACAGGTTGCCGATCTCGTCCAGGAACAGCGTGCCGCCGTCGGCGGCTTCGAACTTGCCCTCGCGCGCCTTGTTGGCACCGGTGTAGGCACCGGCTTCGGCGCCGAACAGTTCGGCCTCGATCAGCTCGGAGGGCAGGGCACCGCAGTTGACCGCCACGAACGGGCCCTTCGCCACCAGCGAATTGGCCTGGATGATCTGCGCGATCTTTTCCTTGCCGGCGCCATTGGGGCCGGTGATCAGCACCGGCAGTTCCGAACGCGCGACCTGGCAGGCCAGGGCGATGACACGTTCGCTGGCGGGATCGGCGAACACGGCGCCGCACAGCTCGTATTTCTCTTCCAGCGCATTGCGCTGGCGTTCCTCGCGGGCGCGGCGCTGGTCCAGCTCGCGACGCGCTTCGGACAGTTCCAGCAGGTTGTTGACCGTGGTCAGCAGCTTGCGGTCATCCCACGGCTTGGCCAGGTAATCGGCGGCACCGGCCTTGACCAGGTCCACCGCGCTGCTCAGGTGCGTCCAGGCGGTGAGCAGGATGACCGGCAGGTCGGGATGGCGCGCGCGGATCTGCGCGAACAGGGCCTCGCCTTCTTCGCCCGAGGTGGTGTCCTCGGTGAAGTTCATGTCCTGGATGACCAGGTCGACGGCGTGTGCTTCCAGCATCGCCAGGCCGTCGGCCGGGCTCTGCGCCTGCAGGGTGTCGATGTCATGCAGGGAAAACAGCACATCCAGCGCGGTACCCACGCTGGCGTTGTCGTCGATGATCAGGATCGCGGGCATGGTTCGAATATAGGTAGCGCCGGGCCATGCCCGGCGGAATCAGGTGCAGCGTGGTTGGCAGAGCCGCCGGGCATGGCCCGGCGCGTCCGGACATC